>NZ_JBAMDI010000204.1:0-13438 GCF_036961695.1 Pseudomonas sp. CGJS7
GCGGTCAGGGCGGATCGGATCATGCGGGGCTCCTGCGGGGCGGGGGAATCGACCCACGCTAGGAGCCCGGTGTGTCAGTTCAATGACTGTCGGCAGGCTTGAAGCCGGGCGATTGCAGCGGATGGGTCGGGCGCAGTCGTACGAACAGGCCGAAATGATCCGAGGCCCAGACGCCGTCGCGGGCCTGGTTCAAGACGATGCGCGCGTCGAGCACGTCGAAACGCTTCGGGTCGTAGAACACGTGGTCGATCCGCTGAGCGGGCAGGTAGGCCGGATTGAGGGTGGTGGCGCGCTTGGGATCGGCGGCGAGCTTGGGCTGGAATTGGGCGAAGGCGTCGCGGTAGCGCGCGCGCAGGGCGTTGAGTTCGGGCGAATCGGCGTCGCTGTTGAAATCGCCGGCGACGATGACGCCGCCGTTGTTCTGAGTGGCGTCGATGAATTCGAGCAGGCTGGCGATCTGGCGGCGGCGGATGTCGCCGCCGTCGCGCTCGTTGTGCAGATGGGTCGCGTAGAAATCCACGCCGGCGTGCATCGCGTCGAATATTTTGCTGGCGTGCGCGGCGGTGCGGTAATCGCTCAGCGGTTCGAGGTTTTTCGTCTGTTGCGCCGACGCCGGCGGCTTGTACAGGATCGCGTTGCCGTAGCGACGCTCGGCCTGCGGCGGGTCGACCGAGACGAAGCGCGCTTGGTAACCGGTGGCTTCGGCGATGTCCTCGGCCTGATTGCGCAGGCCCGGGCGTTGCAAGACTTCTTGCAGCGCGATCAGGTCGGGTTGCAGCCGCTCGATCTGCTCGACGATCAGCGCGCGGCGCTTGGGCCAATCGCCTTTGTCGTGCCACAGGTTGAGGGTGAGCACGTTGACCGGGACGGCCGGGATGGTGATTTTCGCCGGCGTCGGTTGCGCCGCCGATGCGGTCGCGGCGAAGGCGGCAAGGGCGGACAAGGCAACGGCCTGAACGACGTGGCGCAGCCGGCGAATGAGGGCGCGAGTCGGCGTCATGGCGTCGGCAACTCCGCGCAGCCCTTGTACTGTTTGTCGCCGACTTGCAGCGATACGCTGGCCGGATAGTCGCGATCGCTCATGCCGTCGCTGCAGGTTTCGCGCCGGTAACTCAAATTCACCGCGCTGCCGTCGTCGGCCAGGCCGGTGTAACCGTCGGGCGTCGCGCTGGCGCGCGCTACCTGCAACTTGCGTTCGCCGTAATCGAGTTGCAGCGAGATCCGGGCCGGCTCGCCGCTGTGCACTTCCGCCGCCCAGCCCGGCTCGGTGCCGACCGCGCGCAGCGCCAGCGTCGGTTTGGCGGTCGCCGCAGTCGGTTTCGCCGTTGGAGCCGGCGGTTGGGCGCAGGCCGCCAGCAGCAGCGCGGACAGGACGGACAGCGGAGCGATTCGCGAATGCATGCGGGATCTCCCGTGCGAAGGACACGGCGAGGATACCTTCGGCCGGATTAACCGAAGAGATCGCCGCGGCGGTTGCGCCGCGTCCGCTGGAAGGGGCGACTGTAGGAGCTGCGCGAGCTGCGACCGCGACAACTCAGCTGCGGCGAACCTTCGGCGTAGGCGGTATTTCGCGGTCGCGGCTTGCGCCGCTCCTGCAGGTAGGCCATGGCGGAGCGGCGGTCGATGAAAAAGGCGCGGGGGGCGCCCCCCGCGCGTTGTCGCCGATCAGTTCGGCACCGACTCGGTCCGCAGCACCGGGTATTGGTTGTAGCGCGTATCCCAAGCCGAATGGCGGCGATAGAAGAAATCCAGACGCGCCTGCGGGCTCTTGGCGAAGGCCGGATCGCTTTGCAGCTTGGCCTCGAACTCGGCCTTGACCTTGGGATCCTTGAGCATTTCGCGGGCCACGTCCTCGGCCACGTAATCCTCCATGTATTCCTTGCGTTCGAAGGCGTTGTTGAACTCGCCCCACGCGGCCAGCGAGTCCGGCGCCTGCGGTTCCAGGATCGCTATCGCCACCCGCGCCTTGGCCTGGGCGATCGGCACGAACAGCGCGCCGGCCACCAGGTCCTGCGTCTCCGGTTTCCACTGGCCGGTCAGGGTGGCGCGCTGATGGCCTTCCACCGATTGCGCGCTCAGTTCGGCCTTGTCGGCGCGGAAGGTTTCGACCTGCGCCTTGGCCAGGGCCGAGTCGAGACGGCGATAGCTCACGCCATGCTGATCGAGTTTGGCCGCGACCCAGGCGGCCTGCGCGGCCGGCACCAGATAGCCGCCGCGCGGCGCGGCGACTTGTCGGCCCGGCTGGATGTCGTATTTCAGCGGGATGTTCCAGATCTGCGGCTTGGTTTCGTCGTAACGGGTCATCAGCGCGCCGGACACCTCCGACGGCGTGCGGGTGTAGGCGTAGCCGCGGAACGCCACGGTGCGGACCTTGTCGCTGACCTTGTAATCGAGCGGGACGTTCTGCCCGCCCAGGGCCAGCGCGCGCTGATCGGCGGCAAGCGCGGTGGCGCGCCAGTCGGCGCCGTGCGCGCCGACTTGGTTGAGCAGTTCGACGATGATGTTGCGGGTGATCCGCACCCGGGTCGGATAGTCCTTCCACGAGTGCGTTTCCACCAGCATCGCCAGACGGTTGCGCAGGAAGAAATAGCCGTGCGAGAACCGCGGCGGCGGCACGCCGTCTTCGAAGCCGGAGGCGGGATTGTCGGATTCCACGAACGAGGGGTAATACGACAACGGCAGCGAGCCTTGCTTGGCCAGGCGCTGGATCACGCCATCGCGCAGCGCGGTGCCGGCCGCGCGCAGCGGCGGGTCGCCGGCGTGCACCGGTTCGACCTGGATCGATACGTCGTGCTCGAACTTGGCGCCGTCGGTGACGTGCAGGTCGATGTAGGCCAGCGGGTCCCAACGCTCGAACAGCTTGAGCATCGCCTGCATTTCCGGCGCGTCGGCCTTGAGGTAGTCGCGGTTGAGGTTGTAGTTCTGCGCGGTGGTGCGCCAGCCCATTTCCTCCGGGCCGCGTTGATTGGGGCGGTTCCAGCGGCCGAAGCGCTCGTGGCCGTCGATGTTGAACACCGGCACGAACAACAGCACCTGCTTGTCCAGCGCGCCCTTGGCCGCCTGGCCTTCCAGGACCTGACGCAGCGCCAGGAATCCGGCGTCCTTGCCGTCGATCTCGCCCGAATGAATGCCGCCCTGGATCAGCATCACCGGCAGCTTTTTCGCCTGCGCCTGTTCGGGCGTGAACGCGCCGCTGCGGGTGACCACCAGCAGCTTCATCGGCCGGCCTTCCGGGGTGGTGCCGAAATCCTCGCAGCGCACCGCGTCGGGATAGCGGCGGGCGAACTGCGCGCACAGCTCGATCACTTCCTGGTAGCGGCCGGTTTTGACGAAACCGCTGCGCTCGGACACGGTGGTCAGCGCGTCGGTGGCGAACGCCGGCGCGGCGAACGCGGCGGTCAGGGCCAGCGGCAGCAGGCCGCGGGACAGACGGAGGGAACGGGGCATGCGATCGGTCATTGCGGACATCCAGCTTGCGGAGAGGGGCGGCGAAGCGAAGGCACGCGCCAGCGCGGGCGTTCGGCCGCGGCGGTCTAATCTACGGGATCGCGGCGGGCAATGCGTGTGCGGACTTTGCGCTGCTGTCAGGTCGTGACAGTAGTCATCCCGTGCGCCCGGCGAACGCGCCGCGCATGGCCTAGAATCCGACGCCTCCGCCGCCAGGATGTCCGCGCATGTATACGCTGTACTACTACCCCGGAGCCGCCAGTCTGCTGGTCCACTGGCTGCTGATCGAGATGGAGCTGGAGCACGAACTGCGTCTGGTCGACATCGATGCGCGCGAGCACAAGAGCCCCGAGTATCTGGCGCTCAATCCCAACGGCGTGGTGCCGACCTTGATCGTCGACGGCCAACCGCGCTTCGAGGCCGCGGCGCTGGCGATGTCCCTGGCTGATCGCCACGCCGATGCCGGCCTGGCGCCGCCGCCCGAGCACCCGCAACGCACGCAGTACAACCAGTGGATGTTCTACCTGGCCAGCGCGCTGCAGGCGCCGCTGCGGCTGTGGTGGTATCCCTGGGATCTGCAGGCCGACGACGAAGCGGTGCGGCGCGGCTCGCAGGCGCAGATCGAAGCCGCCTGCGAGCGGCTGGATTCGCACTTGGCCCAGCACGGGCCGTACCTGCTCGGCGAGCGCTTGAGCGCGGCGGACTTCTATCTGACCATGCTGATGCGCTGGTCGCGCAATACTCCCAAGCCGGCGCACCAGTGGCCGCATCTGGCCGAGTTCGCGCGGCGGATGAAGGCGCGGCCGACCTTTGCCGAGCTGTATCGGCGCGAAGGCTTGAGCGAGTGGGCGTGAGCGCCGCTCGCCGACGCTGAGCGACCCTTTTCCTGGAGAACGATCGAATGGATGCACCGGCCTTCGCCGCCCACACCCGCACCCGAGCGCGCCGGCATCCCGTCGCCGCGCTCGCCGCCGCGGCCGCGCTGGCGTTCGCCGCGGTCGCTGTCCCGGCCATTGCGGCCGAGCCGGTCGCGGCGCCGCCCGCGCCCGTCGGCGGGGTTGCGCCGGCCGAATGGACCGTGCGCTGGTGGCGCTGGGCCCTGGGTTTCCCCGCCGGCATGGCGCCGTACCTGGACCGCGACGGCAGCCTGTGCGCGGCGGATCAGGACGAAGACGGTCCGGTCTGGTTCCTGGCCGGCACCAACGGCCGCTTCGACGCCAAGCGCCGCTGCCAGATCCCGCTCGGCAAGCACCTGCTGATTCCGGTCATCAACATGTACCACGCCGCTGCGCGAACCGGCGAGGACGCGGCCGGCTGCGCCGAGCTCAAGGCCCGGGCGGCGGTCAACAACGATTCGTTGGTCAGCGCGGTGGCCTTGCTCGACGGCAAGCCGCTGGGGCGCCCGTTGCGGCTGGTTTCGCGCTGTTTCGATCCCTATGCCGAGCGCCGCGACAGCGGCCCGGCGGCGGACGCCAAAACCGACTTCCACGCCGCCGCCGACGGCTATTGGTTGCTGTTGCCGCCGCTGCCGCCGGGCAGGCACCGGCTGGTGGTGGGCGCCAATTACGCCAACGATGTCGACGGCCGCTACGGCCGGATGCTGCAGAACTTCGAGTACGAACTGCAGATCGGCGAGCCGTCGATCTGAATGCGGCCCGCCCGCACCCGGCCCGGCGCGGCCAAACCGGGGCGGGGGGCGATCGGTTAGGCTGTGTGGCTGGACCCGCCCAGGCGCCTTGGCGCCCGGGCCTCGCACGGAACGCGCGCCCCGACCCGACGACGAGACCGCCGTAGATGAGCCAAGCCGCCACCGCCCCCGTTCCCACCGATTCGCAGGGCAAGATGCCCCGCCAGATCGGCTACATCATCGGCAACGAGGCGGCCGAGCGCTTCAGCTTCTACGGCATGCGCAACATCCTGGTCTCGTTCCTGGTCGGCACGCTGCTGATGGCCTCGACCCAGGATCTGGCCGAGCGCGAGCGCATGGCCAAGGACGTGTTCCACACGTTCATGATCGGCACCTATTTCTTCCCGCTGCTCGGCGGCTGGCTGGCCGACCGTTACTTCGGCAAATACAACACCGTCATCTGGTTCTCGCTGGTGTACTGCGCCGGCCACGCCTGTCTGGCCTTGTTCGAGCACAACCAGGCCGGGTTCTACACCGGCCTGTTCCTGATCGCCTTCGGCGCCGGCGGGATCAAACCGCTGGTGGTGTCGTTCTGCGGCGACCAGTTCGACCAGAGCAACAAGCACAAGGCCAAGCTGGTGTTCGACGCGTTCTATTGGACGATCAACTTCGGCTCGTTGTTCGCATCGCTGCTGATGCCGATCTTCCTGCGCGAATACGGCCCGGCGGTGGCCTTCGGCATTCCCGGCGCGCTGATGTTCCTGGCCACCTTCATCTTCTGGCTGGGCCGCAAGCGCTATGTGATGGTGCCGCCGACCCGGCATGCGCCGGACCCGGATTCGTTCTTCAACGTCGCCCGCACCGCGCTGACCGCCAAGGCCGACGGGCAGGGCAATCCCGGCGTGGCGGTGGCGGCGATCGGCGTGGCCCTGGCGGCCGGCGCGCTGGCGCTGATCCCGAGTCTGGGCTTCGTCAAGAGCGCCTGCATGGCGCTGGGCCTGCTGATCGGTTTCGGCGGCTACGGCATCTCGCTGCAGCTCGACCGCGCCCGCGGCAAGCACCCGGACGCGGCGGTGGACGGCGTGCGCGCGGTGCTGCGGATTCTGATCGTGTTCGCCTTCGTCACCCCGTTCTGGTCGCTGTTCGACCAGAAGGCCTCGACCTGGGTGCTGCAAGGCCAGCGCATGGTGGTGCCGACCGACCTGTGGTGGTGGCCGAGCTGGCTGATCTCCGGCGAAGGCGGGGCCAAGGCCGCGGCCTCGCAGATGCAGGCGATCAACCCGTTGCTGGTGATGCTGCTGATCCCGTTCAACAACCTGGTGCTGTACCCGGCGCTGCGCAAGATCGGGCTCAATCCGACCCCGCTGCGGCGGATGGGCTTCGGCATCGCGATCTCGGGCCTGTCCTGGGTCGTCGCGGCGGTGCTGCAGTTGTATATAGACGCCGGCCACCCCATGTCGCTGGCATGGCAGATCCTTCCCTACATCCTGCTGACCTTCGGCGAAGTGCTGGTCTCGGCGACCGCGCTGGAGTTCGCCTACAGTCAGTCGCCGCACTCGATGAAGGGCGTGATCATGGCCTTGTGGTACCTCACCAGCACCTTCGGCAATCTGTGGGTGATGCTGACCAACGCGGCGGTGCGCAACGAGTCGGTGACCTCGCACATCGTCTCCACCGGCCTGAGCGAGAACGCCTTCCTGATGTTCTTCTTCGCCGGATTCGCCTTCCTCGCGGCGGCCGCGTTCGCCTTGTACGCGCGCACCTACCCGATGCAGGACCATTACCGCGCGGCGTGAGCCGCCGCGGCCGATGGCTGAGCTTCGATTCCCCGCGCCCGATCCTTTGAACCCTGCGAGCCCGACCCGATCATGATCACCTTCGTCCTGATAGCCGTGACCGTGCTGGTGTCGTGGCAGGCGTTCGAGAAACGCCGGATGTTCGAGCGGCTGGTGCTGTGGCCGCCGGGGGTGGAGCGTTTCCACCAGTACGACCGGCTGCTGACCCACGGCTTCGTGCATGCCGACTGGATGCACCTGCTGTTCAACATGATCACCCTGTACTTCTTCGGCCGCGCGGTCGAGAACGTGTTCGGCCAACTGGTCGGGCCGGCGATGTACCTGGTGTTCTATCTGTCGGCGATCGTGGTCGCGATCCTGCCCAGCTACCTGCGTCATCGCAAGGACAGCGGCTACGTCAGCCTGGGCGCGTCCGGCGCGGTCTCGGCGGTGCTGTTCGCCTTCGTCCTGGTCGATCCGTGGAGCTGGATCATCGTGTTCGTGATCCCGGTGCCGGCGGTGGTCTACGCGATCGCCTACGTCGGGTATTCGTACTGGATGGACAAGCGCGGCCGCGACAGCATCAACCACAACGCGCATCTGTCGGGCGCGATCTACGGCTTGCTGTTCATGCTGTTGATGGAGCCGCGGGTGGGGTTGCTGTTCCTGAGCAAGCTGGCCAACCCGCGTTTGCCGAGCTTTTTCGGCTGACCTGCGCGGGCGCGCGGCGCCGCGGTTAGAGCGGACAATGGCGGCTACGGCCGCCGTTGTCGTTTCTGGCCCGGGCGAGGCCGGGGCAGGGGAGAAGCGTGGTTTCAGAGCCGATGGCTCGGCGTCGGCCGCGATGTCGTCGCGGTCGCGGTTACTGGATGCGGCCGGATCGCGGCGCGCGGCGCCGTCGTTGCGGCGGGGCCTTGGCGCGGCCCGCGGGCCGCGCAGCGGAGTCGATGGCTCAGGCCGCCATCGGATTGTCGAACACGCGCTCGCCTTCGCCGTAGGCCGCGGCCAGGCCGGCCTGGATCTCGGCGTCGAGCTCGCGCAGCTCGCGGTCGTCGGCTTCGCCGGTCCGGGCCATTTCGTAAAGGCGGGCGATGACCGCGTTGGTATGGACGTCGTCGCTGTATTGATCGATATGGCGCGTCATCTGCTATCCCCTGCTCAATCGAAATGTGGACTTACTCACAGTTCCAAGCACATTCCATGCCAGGGTTTTCCCTAGCTTGACAGGCGAAAAAGTGACGCGAGACGTCAACACAGGCCGGCCATGATCAGTCGCGTGACGCGACGCGGCGACTCTCACTTGCGCTCACCGGCGCGCGCAACGGCGGCGCTCACCTTCGCTCACCCACCATGAAGGTTGCGCGTGCTAACACGGATACTGCGTTAGCGCACAGGCTGATGTGGTTACAGGGGCAGCCGCTATCATTCGCACATTCGGAACACTCGACGAGGAGTTAAGTATGGCGATCAAGAAAGCCGGCAAGTCCGCAGCGAAACCCGCGAAAAAAGCGGTCAAGCGCGTTGCCGCGAGCAAGGCGGGCAAGAAGGCCGTGGCGAAGAAGGCCGCGGGCAAGAGCGCGAGCAAGAAGAGCGCGGTCAAGCCGGTCAAGAAGGCTGCGGCCAAGAAAGCGGCGGTAAACAAGCCCGCAGCGAAGAAGGGCGCGGGCAAGAAGGTCGTGGCCAAGAAGCCGGTGGCCAAGAAGCTCGCGGTCAAAAAGGTCGCGGGCAAGAAAGCCGCAACCAAGAAAGCCGCAACCAAGAAAGCGGTAGTCAAGAAAGCGGCGACCAAGAAGGTCGCGGCCAAGAAGGCGCCGGCCAAGCGGGCCGCGGGCAAGAAAGCGGTAGTGAAGAAGGCGGCCGCGAAGAAGGTCGCCGCGCGCAAGCCCGTAGCCAAGAAGGCCGCGGCCGCCAAGAGCGCCGCGAACAAGGCCGTCGCCAAGCGCGCGGTCGCCAAGCCCAATACGCGCAAGCCGGTGCTCAAGCCGGCGGCGAACAAGCAGGCCGCCAAGGCTCCGGCGGTCGTAAAGAAGCAGATCGCGCAGGCGCCGAAGCCGGCGATTTCGAAGCAGACGGCAAGCAAGCCGGCGGCGATCAAGCAAGCGCCGGTGAAGCAGGCGCAGGCCAAGCAAGCGACGGTTTCGGCGGCGAAGAAGCCGGCAGCCAAGCCCGCCGCGCAGCCGGTTTCGGCCAAGCCCGAAGCCGCGCCGGCCAGCGTGAAGTCCAAGCCGGTCGCGCGCCGCACCCCGGTTGCGGCCGCTCCGGTCGCAAGCGTCCCGGCCGCGACTCAAGCCGCGCCCGCGCCGGTCGCCGCGCCGGCCAAGCCCAAGGCCGCGCGCAAGCCCAAGCCGGCGGTGGAAGCGCCGTCGTCGGTGCCGGCCGGTTCGCTCGCGGCCGCGGCAGTCGCCTCCGAATCGGCAGCGCCCGCGCTGCTGTCGGAGTCGCACCAGTCCGGTAGCGCTGCGCAAGGCGCCGCCGGCAGCGTCGCCGCTCAGGGCGCGGCGCAAACCGCGGCCGAAGCCGAAGTCGCGGCGAGCGCGGATGAAGATCGTGCCGTCGACAGCGAAGCGGCCGATGCCGCCGAGGACGCGGCGCCGTTCGCTTCGAACATCACCCCGGAGCAAGCGCTGGAGAACACCCGCCGGCTGCTGGAAGCCAAGCAGGAGCAGGCGCGCGAAGCGCAGCCGTGGCAGCAACTCGACGGCCAGCACGGGCATGTGCCGCAGCCGGGTCCGCAGTCGGACAGCGCGGCGCAGAAGGCCGGCGAACTGCATGCGGCCGAGAGCCGGATGGACGCGATCCAGGGTTCCCACAGCACCCAGGACCGCCACAACCAGGGCAAGCGCGACAACCGCTGATCGCGCCCAAGGCCGGAGCCGCTTCGCGCGGTTCCGGCCGGTTCGCGCCCAGGCGCCGCTTTTTCATCGCAGGAGTTTGCATGTCCGCTTCTTCCAATCCCGTCGAGGTTCGCCACGAACGCGACCAGCAGCGCTTCGTCACCCAGATCGACGGCGTGCAGGCGCTGCTGGAGTACCAGATGCGCGGCGACCAATTGGTCATCACCCACACCGGCGTGCCCGAGGCGATCGGCGGCCGCGGCATCGCCAGCCATCTGGTCAAGGCCGCGTTCGACTACGCCCGCGGCGCGGGCCTCAAGGTTCGCCCGGCCTGCTCGTACGCCGCCGCCTGGGCCGAGCGCCATCCCGAGTACTCGCAGCTGCTGGCCTGAGCGGGCAGGTTCGAGCATCGGCAGGGCCCGCGGGCCCTGCCAGGGCGGCGGCCCCGCGGCCCGAATGAATCGATTCGGCGCGAAAATCGCCTATCCGGGCCGCCGCGCTCGCCAATCCACGGCGTCTGTGCCAGCCTACGCGCCCCCCGATCTTCCGCAGGCCGGTTTTCCGGCATGCTGTCCGCCATGCGCCTGAACAAACACATCAGCGACACCGGTTTCTGCTCCCGCCGCGAGGCCGACCGCCTGATCGCCGAAGGCCGGGTCACCGTCAACGGCGTGCGCGGCCGGGTCGGCAGCGAGGTCGGCGAGGGCGACGAAGTCCGCATCGACGGCGAAATCCTGCGCGTGCGCGTGGCGGCCAAGGGCAAGCGCCAGCACGTCTACATCGTGCTCAACAAGCCGGTCGGGGTGGTCTGCACCACCGAGTCCACGGTCAAGGACAACATCGTCGACTTCGTCGGCCACGACCGCCGGATCTTCCCGATCGGCCGCCTGGACAAGGATTCCGAAGGCCTGATCCTGATGACCAGCAACGGCGACATCGTCAACGAGATCCTGCGCGCCGAGAACAAGCTGGAAAAGGAATACCTGGTCGCGGTGAACCACGAGGTCAGCAACGAATTCCTGCGCGGCATGAGCCGCGGCGTGCCGATCCACGGCCAGACCACGTTGCCGTGCAAGACCGGCAAGCTCGGCCGCTTCGGTTTCCGGATCGTGCTGGTGCAGGGCTTGAACCGGCAGATCCGTCTGATGGCCGCGCACTTCGGTTTCCGGGTCAAGCAGCTGCTGCGCGTGCGCATCGGCAACGTCAAGCTGGGCCATCTCAAGCCGGGCCAATGGCGCAATCTCACCGACCCGGAACTGCAAGGCTTGCTGCCGCACCGCAGCGAGTGGTGAACGGACGCAAAACCCGCGCGTGAGCGGGCGTGACCGCGAGCTTCTGCGGTCGGCGATCTAGATGTGGACATCACGCTTTGCGCGATAATGTCGCGCGAAACATCCCATGGACGTCCGACCACAAGGATCGCTGTATGAAGCGCGTTACCGCCGTCTGTCTGCTTGCCCTGGCCCTGGCGGCCTGCAAGAAGGAAGCCACGCCGCCGCCGGCCGCCAACGCGCCGGCCGCCACGCCCGCCGCCGGTCTGCCCGCGCCGGTGGCGAGCGAAGACGGCCCGGTCGAACTCAAGGAACTGGTCGAAACCACGCCCAACTACGTGGTCGGCATCACCTACGACACCCAGGCGGCCAAGTACCCGGCGCTGGCGCGCGAGATCAAGCGTTACGCCGACAGCGCCCGCGCCGAGCTGATCGAAGCCGCCAGCGGCCGCACGGCCAAGGAAAATCCGTCGCCGTACGAGCTGTCGCTGACCTTCGACGACGTGCTCGATTCGCCCGACATGATGGCGGTGTCCGCCGACGGCAGCAGCTACACCGGCGGCGCCCACGCCGCGCCGCTGATCGCGCGCTTCGTCTGGCTGCCCAAGCAGAACAAGTTGCTCAAGGCCGAGGAACTGATCCCGCAGAAGGCCGGCTGGGACGCGGTCTCGCGTTTCGTGCGCGAGCAGTTGCATTCGGCCTTGTCGCAGCGTATCGACGCCGACGATCTGGCGCCGGCGGTGCGGGCCGAGCAGATCGAAACCGGCGGGCGCATGATCGACGACGGCACCGCGGCGGATCCTGCCAACTTCGCCATGTTCGAGCCGGTGCGTTCGGCCGACGGCAAGCTCAGCGGATTGAAGTTCATCTTCGCGCCGTATGAGGTCGGGCCGTACTCGGATGGGACGCAGATGGTCGAGGTGCCGGCGGCGGTGTTGTTGCCGCATTTGGCGCCGGCGTATCGGCCGTTGTTCGTCGGCGGGGCTTGAGCGGCCCTCACCCCAACCCCTCTCCCGCAAGCGGGAGAGGGGCTCCAAAGCCAAAGCGTGGCTTTGCCCTTCTCCCGCTTGCGGGAGAAGGTGCCCGAAGGGCGGATGAGGGCAAGCGCGCTCTCGCATCGATAGAAGCAAAACAGCAACGCAGCGTTCGCCGCAAACAACACGATCCGGCACATCCCCGCCCAGCGGCTTTGCTATCGTGCCGCCATGCGCGAACCCCGCGCACAGGACACCGCGACGACAACGTCGCCTCAGGATGAGCGCGCAACGCGCCCCAATCGCAATGCGCAGGCAGTAGCAGGTCGTCCCAGACCCTGACCCCGAGGCCGTCATGCCCCTTGCGTCGCTGCGTAAACGAGTCGAAGGATTGCTGGAACTGGCCGACGTGCGCGTCGGCGGCCATCGCCCCTGGGACATCCAGGTCGAAGACGAAGAGTTCTACCCGCGGGTGATCGCGCAAGGCTCGCTCGGGCTCGGCGAAACCTACATGGACGGCAGCTGGAACGCGCAGTCGCTGGACCAACTGCTGGTGCGGCTGCTGCGCGCGCACGTGGACGAACAAGTGCACGGCTGGGCCGCGATCCTCGACGGCCTGCGCGCGCACCTGATCAACCTGCAGAGCCACCGCCGCAGCTTCACCGTCGGCGAGCGCCACTACGACCTGGGCAACGATCTGTACCGGGCCATGCTCGGCAAGCGCCTGGTCTACAGCTGCGGCTACTGGCGCGACCGCCAGGGCCAGCCGCTGCGCGATCTGGACGCCGCCCAGGAGGCCAAGCTCGATCTGGTCTGCCGCAAACTCGGCCTGAAGCCGGGCATGCGCGTGCTGGATATCGGCAGCGGCTGGGGCGAGGCGCTGAAGTTCGCCGCCGAGCGCTACGGCATCGTCGGCGTCGGGGTGACGGTATCGCACGAGCAGGCCGAGTTCGCTCGCGAGCTGTGCAAGGGCCTGCCGATCGAATTCCGCCTGCAGGATTACCGCGACCTCGACGGCAAGAGCCAGCGCTTCGACCGGATCTTTTCGCTGGGCATGTTCGAGCACGTCGGGGTCAAGAACTACGACGCCTATTTCGACGTCGCGTTGCGCTGCCTGGACCGCGACAGCGCCGACGGCGGCTTGTTTCTGCTGCATACCATCGGCGGCAACAAGTCGGTGAGCCATACCGATCCGTGGATCGCCAAGTATATCTTCCCCAATTCGATGCTGCCCTCGGCGCGGCAGATCGCCGAACACACCGAAGGCCGGTTCGTGATCGAGGACTGGCATAACTTCAGCGCCGACTACGACCTGACCCTGCAGGCCTGGCGCGACAACATCGAAAGCGCCTGGGAGCGGCTGGATGCGCGCTACGACGAACGCTTCCGGCGGATGTGGCGGTTCTACCTGGCCGCGTCGATGGCGACCTTCCGCAGCCGGCACGCGCAGCTGTGGCAGTTGGTGCTGTCGCCGGACGGGGTGCCGGGCGGGTACGTCGCGCCGCGGTGA
>NZ_JBAMDI010000205.1:0-13238 GCF_036961695.1 Pseudomonas sp. CGJS7
GATGGCCACCCGCGGATCGGGCGTGCTGCCCGGCGGCAGGTTGTCGATGCGGTTGTTGATGTTGGTCAGGCTGGCGTCGACCGCGGCGAAGGCGGCGCCGATGTTGCTGTAGTTGCCGCCCTGCACGGTGTAGTTGGGCGCGCCGAACACGCCGCCGTTGAACAGCGAGCCGCCGCCGAAGATCGAGGCGATCGAGTTGCCCATGGCGAAGATCTGCCCGCCGTTGACCGCCTGCAGGCTGCCCGACGCGATCTGGCCGCCGGCCAGATTGTCGATCGTCGTGCCGGTGCCGGCGGGCCCGCGCAGGGTGATGTTGCCGTAGTCGGGATTGCCGCTGCCGTCGTCGTCGTACTGCACGGTGAAGGCGTTGGTGCCGGTGATGCTGCCGTCCAGCGCGGTCAGCGCGGCGCCGACGTTGGTGTAGGTGTTGCCGCCGATGACGTAGCTGGGTGCGCCGAAGGTGCCGCCGGCGTTGAAGGTGGCGCCGCCGCCGAAGATGTTGGCGATGCTGGTGCCGATGCCGAAGATCTGGCCGCCGTTGACGCCTTGCAGGCTGCCCGCGGCGATTTGCCCGTTGGCGAGGTTGTCGAGCACCGAGCCGGTACCGGCCGGGCCGCGCAGGGTGATCCGGTTGTAATTCGGGTTGCCCGCGCCGTCGTCGTCGTACTTGACCGAGAAGGCGTCGCCGGTGCTCACGTTGTTGTCCAGCGCGGACAGGGCGGAGCCGACGTTGGTGTAGGTGTTGCCGCCGATGACGTAACTGGGCGCGCCGAACGTACCGCCGGCGTTGAAGGTGGCGCCGCCGCCGAAGATGTTGGCGATGTTGCTGCCGATGCCGAAGATCTGGCCGCCGTTGACGCCTTGCAGACTGCCCGCGGCGATCTGGCCCGCGGCGAGATTGCCGAGCACCGTGCCGGTGCCGGCCGGCCCGCGCAGGGTGATCGCACCGTAGTTGGGATTGCCGGCGCCGTCGTCGTCGTACTGCACCGCGAAGGCGTCGGCGTTGGCCATGCCGGTGTCGATCGCGGCGAGCGCGGCGCCGACGTTGTTGTAGCCGTTGCCGGCGATGACGTAGTTCGGCGCGGTGATGGTGCCGTCGGCGGCGACGGCCGCGCCCGCGCCCAGGTGCTGAGCGTTGGATTGGCTGATCGCGAACACCTGCGAGCCGTTGATCGCCTGGGTGCTGGCGGCGTTGACCGCGCCGGCGCGCACATTGGAGATCAGCGTGCCGCCGGCGCCTTGCAGGGTGACGCTCTGCAAGTTCGGCGTGCCGCCGGCGTCGTCGTACTTGACCGCGAACGGATCGGCCGCGGCGGTGGCCAGCGCGCCTTGCAACTGGGCCAGATTGACCGCGTCGGTGCCGACGCTGCCGGCGGCGACGTTGGTCAGCTTGCGGGTCGCGCCGGCCGCGCCGATCGAGACTTCGCCGGCGGAGGTTTGCGGCGCGGCCAGGCCGAAGGCGACGTAGTTGGTTTGCGCGCCGACCGCGGTGGAAGAACCCGCGCCGAGCGCGACGCTGTTGGCGTGGGTGGAGGTCGCGCCGAAGCCGAGGATGGTCTGGCGGTCGGCATTGCCGAAGCTGTTGTCGCCGATCACCACCGAATTGCCCAGGCGCGCGGCGTAGTTGGTGTCCGGTCCGCCGGTGAAGCCGGCTTGGGCGGCGGTGATGGTGGGCAGCTGATGGCGCGCGTTGGTGCCCATCACGATGGTGTTGGAGCCGTTGGCGTAGCTGCCGTCGCCGATGATGGTCTGGTTGTTCTGCGCGGCGTTGGTGCGCCAGGTGCAGGCCAGGCCGATGACCACGCACGAGGCGTTGTTGTTGTTGCCGGTGTAGTTGCTGTCCTGGAACTGGATGTAGCTGTCGGAGTGGACCGCGCCGATCAGGGTCATGTGGTTGGCCGGCTGATTGCCGTCCAGATCGACCACGTTCGGCGCCTGGATCAGATTGAGGATCAGCGACAGATACGAGTAATTGAAGTTGGCCCGGTCGATGGTGAGGCAGCCGGTGCCGAGCAGGCCGCAGGCCTGGTAGTCGTTGCCGAGCAGCCAGTTCTGCAGATAACTGACGATGCCGGGTAGGGTGTTGTTGAGCACCGGCGGCGGCTGGATCACGCTCATCGGCGAAACCATGCCGCCATCGAACGCACTGGCCGAGTTCCAGGTGTTGGCGTTCGGAATGCCGTCGAACACCAGCGGCAACAGCGGGGCTTCGCTGTCGAGCGCCTGGTCGCTGGTCGCCTCGGCTTGCTGTGTTTCGTTTTCCGTCGAGTCCTTGGCCGCTGCGCCGTCGACGGCGTTTTCCACCTTCGCACCGAGATCGGCTTGCGGTTCGGCCGCGGCCGCGGGCAGGGCGAGCATGCCCAGGGCGATGCAGCCGCTCAACAACGATAGGCGCAGCACCGCCGTGCCGCGCGTGGGTTGGGGATGAGTGCGATGGGCCTTGGATTGGGAAACGATGCGCCTGTTCATTGACAGCCTCCGTCTGCGAACGATGCGGGGCCGATCGGCATCGCTGGCGGGAGTAGGCGTCGTCCGGCCGATCTTCGGCCGCATAATCGGTCCCTGTATCCCCCCGATGCCCTGGCTGTCCGGTTCGCTGGCGCGGTCAGCCATCGGCAAACCCAGGCTAGGTAACGCGGATACGCAACACACTCATGCAGGATCACCGTGTCTCACTGGCGATCACTGCGAAAACGACAGGGCGCAAACAACGACGGCGGCCCTGCGGCCGCCGTCCCGATGACGCTGTGATTGAGTTGCGACAATCACGCGGCTGTCATCCGTTCAATCGGTGACGTCCGCTGGTTTTTAACGTTTCGCCGCGATGCGCGAAACCGCTCAGTTGCTCGCGCGCACGATGGTGCACAGATAACCCATGCCGCGCACCGCGCGCAGCGGCAACGGCAGCGGGCTCATCAGCGCGACTTTCTTGCGCAGGCGGTAGATCAGCATTTCCAGGCGATGCGGATCGAAGTCGTAGACATCGCTGGTGAGCGAACCGATCAGGCTGTCGTGCGAGACCGGATGGCCGCCCGCGCCGGTGTTGACCAGACGCAGCAGCACGCTGCGCTCGGGCGCGCTCAGATCGATCGCGGCGCCGTCGGGCGTGCGCAGGGTCCAGCCGTCCAGCGCCAGTTCCCATTCGGGCTGGCCGGTGCCGGCGCGGGTGGGCATGGCGCGCATGTGGTGTTGCAGGCTGTGCATCGCGGTGACCACCGCGGCCAGGCTGTCCAGGTCGACCGGCTTGCTGAAGCAGGCGTCGGCGATCTCGTGGTAGGAGTCGTGCTGACCGCCGAGGCCCGCGTCGGCGTCGAGCATGACGATGCCGATGTCCGAATGCTGGCGCAGATGCAGCGCCACCGAACGCGGATTGTCGTCGGGCAGATCGCTGGCGATCACCGCGATGTCGCACGGCGAACTGAGCAGGTTGCGGTACAGCGCGGTGGCGTTGGCGCATTCGACGATCGCGAACTGACGCATCTGCAGCGAGTGCAGGATCTGCTGGCGCAGATGAGGGTCGCGCTCGACTACGGCGATGCGGCGGTTGTTGCGATTGTCCAGGCCGGTGCCGGAAGTGCCCGCGCCGGTGTGAGCAGCTGAGATAGCGGCCATCCTGATGTCCCCTGTTGGTCGAACTTCAAGCTGTTTTCTTATGTAGAAACAGTGCCGTCGATATCCAATATCAGGTTAATAGGGCTCCCTTAAAACCTAATGTGACATAGATCGGGCTTCGCCAAAAGAGTGCAGATAATGTGGAATTTAGTATCAATATTTAGATCGAGATAACGTATTCGGTGTGCTTATGTGGCCTACAAACGCAGAAAAGGCCGCCCACCGGACAGGTGGGCGGCCTTTTTTGTTAAAACCGGTCTAGCGGGCTGAATTATTTATTCTTCGAACCCGCGGCGGCGGCCGGCGCGGTCAGGCCGCGGCGTTCCAGCAGCGGCTGGATCTGCGGTTCGTGGCCGGAGAAATCGCGGAACAGCTGCAGCGCGTCCTTGCTGCCGCCGCGCGAGAGCAGGGTGGCGCGGAAGCGGTCGCCGTTCTCGCGGGTCAGGCCGCCGTGCTGCTTGATCCATTCCACGGTGTTGGCGTCGAGCACCTCGGACCAGATATAGGCGTAGTAACCGGCCGCGTAGCCGCCCATGATGTGGCTGAAATACGGGGTGCGGTAACGCGGCGGGACCGGCGCGTAGAAGATCCCGTCCTGCTTGAGCGAAGCGGTTTCGAACGCCATCACGTCCTTCGGCGCGGGCACCTTGGAGGCGTCGCCGATCTGGTGATAGTTCTGGTCCAGCATCGCCGCGCCCAGATACTCGGTGGTGGTGAAGCCCTGGTTGAACTTGGACGCCGCCAGCACTTTGTCGAGCAGTTCCTTCGGCATCGGCGCGCCGGTCTGGTAGTGCTTGGCGTAGTTGGCCAGCACCGACGGCCAGTCGGCCCACATCTCGTTGACCTGCGAGGGGAACTCGACGAAGTCGCGCGGCACGCTGGTGCCGGAGAAGTAGGGGTACTTCACGTTCGAGAACATGCCGTGCAGGGCATGGCCGAACTCGTGGAACATGGTGGTGACCTCATCCCAGGTCATCAGTGTCGGCTTGCCGGCCGGCGGCTTGGGGATGTTGAGGTGGTTGGCGACCACCGGCAGGGTGCCGAACAGCTCGGACTGCTCCACGTAGGAGTTCATCCAGGCGCCGCCGCGCTTGGAATCGCGCGCGTACATGTCGGCGATGAAGATCGCCAGCTGCTTGCCGTTGGAATCGAACACGTCGTAGGCGGTGACGTCGTCGCGGTACAGCGGCAGGTCGGTGCGCTGCTTGAACTTCAGCCCGTAGAGCTGGCCGGCGGCGTAGAACACGCCGTTTTCCAGCACGTTCTTCATCTCGAAGTAGGGCTTGAGCTCGGCTTCGTCGAAGGCGAACTTTTCCTTGCGCACCTTCTCGGCGTAGAACGCCCAGTCCCACGGCTCGAGCTGGAAGCTCTTCTCGCCCTTGGCGGCCTGTTCCTTGTCGATCATCGCCTGCAGGTCGGCGGCTTCGCGCTTGGCGTTGGCGACCGCGGCCGGGGCCAGCTGGCCGAGCATCTTGTTGACGGCTTCGGGGCTCTTGGCGGTTTCGTCTTCCAGCACGTAGGCCGCGTAGTTGGGGTAGCCCATCATCTTGGCGCGCTCGGCGCGCAGGGTGACGACCTTGGAGACGATGGCGGTGTTGTCGTACTGGTTGCCGCGGCTGCCGCGCGCGACCGAAGCCTTGTGCAGCTTTTCGCGCAGGGCGCGGTTGGTCAGGTCGGTTTCCGGCGGCTGGCCGGTGGTGTTGAGCAGGGTCAGCAGGTACTTGCCTTCCAGCTTGCGGGCCTTGGCGGCTTCGGCGGCGGCGGCGATGCGCTCCTCCGACAGGCCGGCCAGCTCTTGCTTGGTATCGACCACGATCGCCGATTCCTTGACCTCGGCCAGCACGTTCTTGCTGAACTTGGCGCCGAGTTCGGCCAGCTCGGCGTTGATCGCCTTCAGCCGGGTCTTCTGCGCGTCGCTGAGGTTGGCGCCGCTGCGGACGAAGTCGGAGTGGTAACGCTCGATCAGGCGCACGCCCTCGGCGTCCAGGCCGAGCTTTTCGCGCTGTTCGTACAGGCTCTTGATCCGGGCGAACAGCTTCGGGTTCAGCGAGATCGCGTCGCGGTGCGCCGACAGCTTGGGCGCGTACTGCTGCTGCAGGTTCTCGCGGGTCGGGTTGGTGTCGGTGCCGGTGAGGTTGAAGAAGGTCGACACCGCACGGCTGAGGATCTGGCCGGAGCGCTCCATCGCCACGATGGTGTTGTCGAAGCTAGCCGGTTCGGGGTTATCGGCGATCGCTTCGATTTCCTTGATCTGGTCGGCCATGCCGCGATCGAAGGCGGGCGCGAAGTCGGCGTCCTTGATCTTGTCGAACTGGGGGAAGTGCAGCGGCAGCGGGCTGAGCTGGAAGAACGGGTTCGCGCTGGAGGCGGCGGTCGGAGCGGCGGTCTGGGTCACGGCTTTGTCGGTCTTCGTCTGGGCCTGGGCATTGTGGGCCAGGCCGGGAGCGGTGGCGATCAGGGCCACGGCCAGGGCCACGGCGAGGGGATGCTTCATGGTGCGAACCTCGTCAAAAGGAACCCCGGAGCGTACCCGATCGCGGCCTGGGCCAGCCCCTGACGAAAGGCACGGGTGGGGGCGGGGGCCCGGTTTTTTAGCTAAATGCGGCGGTTGGGTTGGCCGGTCGCAACAATTGACACGGCTATGGGGCAATGTGATGCTCCGCGGCCGGAAACGCATTGAATTGGCAAGGTTTCCGGCGTAACCGCAGCAACCCCGGGGCCTGCCCGGGGCGGTCCAAAATTCAGTCAGAGAAGTGCAGATGTCGCAAGGGAATGTGGCCTTGGTCCCGGGGACGCCGGTCGCCGGGGAGCAGGGGTTGGACCTGTCGTGGATGGGTCTGGTGCTTTTGGCGCAGTTTCACGGAGTCGCTGCCGATTACGCCCAGTTGATCCATCGTTTTGGCGGCAACGACCGCCCAGCCGATGAAACTTCGCTGCTGCTGGCCGCCCGCGAGATGGGGTTCAAGGCCAAGGTCGTGGCCCAACCGGTATCGCGGATCGGCCGCGCCAGCCTGCCGGCGTTGGCGCTGGTGCCGGGCGGGGAGTCGTTCGTGGTGGCCAAGGTCGGCCCCGACGGCGTGCTGATCCACGATCTGGCGCTCAAACGGCCGCGCACGCTGAGCCTGGAGGAGTTCCAGGCGCGCTACGCCGGCCGTCTGCTCCAGGTCACCTCGCGCGCCTCGGTGCTGGGCGAACTGGCCCGTTTCGATTTCAGCTGGTTCGTGCCGGCGGTGGTGAAGTACCGCAAGCTGCTGCTGGAAGTGCTGGTGGTTTCGCTGTTCATCCAGTTGTTCGCGCTGGTCACGCCGCTGTTCTATCAAGTGGTGATGGACAAGGTGCTGGTCCATCGCGGCCTGACCACGCTGCACGTGATCGTGGCCGGGCTGGTGTCGATCGCGGTGTTCGACGTGGTGCTCAACGGTTTGCGCACCTACGTGTTCGCCCACACCACCAGCAAGATCGACGTCGAGCTCGGCGCGCGTTTGTTCCGGCACATTCTGTCGCTGCCGCTGGCGTATTTCGAATCGCGCCGGGTCGGCGATACCGTCGCCCGCGTGCGCGAGCTGGAGAACATCCGCAGCTTCCTCACCGGTCAGGCGCTGACCTCGGTGCTGGATTTGATGTTCACCGTGGTGTTCCTGGCGGTGATGTTCTATTACAGCGGCTGGCTTACCCTGATCGTGGTGATATCGCTGCCGCTGTACGCGATCTGGTCGGCTGCGATCACTCCGTCGCTGCGCAAGCGGCTGGACGAAAAATTCTCGCGCGGCGCCGACAACCAATCGTTCCTGGTCGAAACCGTCAACGGCATCGGCACGATCAAGGCCACCGCGGTCGATCCGCGGGTGACCCGTACCTGGGACAACCAGCTTGCCGGTTACGTGGCGGCCGCGTTCCGGGTCACCCGGCTGGCGACCATCGGCCAGCAGGGCGTGCAACTGGTGCAGAAGCTGGTCAGCATCGCGATCCTGTACTGGGGCGCGCAACTGGTGATCGACGGCAAGCTCTCGGTCGGCCAGCTGATCGCGTTCAACATGCTGGCCGGGCAGGTCGCCGCGCCGATCATCCGTCTGGCGCAGCTGTGGCAGGACTTCCAGCAAGTCGGCATTTCGGTCGAACGCCTCGGCGACATCCTCAATACCCGCACCGAACTGCCGGGCAGCCGCATGACCCTGCCGCCGATCCGCGGCCGGGTGACGTTCGAGAACGTGGTGTTCCGCTATCGCCCGGATGCGCCGGAAGTGATCGCCGGTATCGATCTGGATATCGCCGCCGGCGAAGTGGTCGGCATCGTCGGCCGCTCGGGTTCGGGCAAGAGCACGCTGACCAAGCTGGTGCAGCGGCTGTACGTGCCCGAGCGCGGGCGGGTGCTGGTCGACGGCCACGATTTGTCGCTGGCCGATCCGGCCTGGTTGCGGCGCCAGCTGGGCGTGGTGTTGCAGGAGAACTTCCTGTTCAACCGCAGCATCCGCGAGAACATCGCCCTGTCCGATCCGGGCGTTCCATTGGAGCGAGTGATCCATGCGGCCAAACTGGCCGGCGCGCACGACTTCATCGTCGAATTGCCGGAAGGTTACGACACCAAGGTCGGCGAGCACGGCACCGGCCTGTCCGGCGGGCAGCGCCAACGCGTCGCCATCGCCCGCGCGCTGATCACCGATCCGCGCATTCTGATCTTCGATGAGGCCACCAGCGCGCTGGACTACGAGTCCGAGCATGCGGTGATGTCGAACATGCATGCGATCTGCAAGGGCCGCACGGTGTTGATCATCGCCCACCGCCTGTCGACGGTGCGGCGTGCCAACCGGATCGTGGTGATGGAGAAGGGACGCATCGTCGAGAGCGGCAACCATGCCGAACTGATCGCGCGGCCCGACGGCCACTATGCGCGTCTGCACCGTTTGCAGCAGGGCTGATCGATGAAACATATCTTTCAAGCCTGGACTGATTTCGCCGCGCGCTACGGCCGCGTATTCAAGGCCGCCTGGGGCGTGCGCCGGCAGTTCGACCCGCCGCAGCGCAGCCCCGAGGAACTGGCGTTCCTGCCCGCGCATCTGGAACTGATCGACACGCCGATCTCGCCGTTGCCGCGCTGGACCATGCGCATCGTCATCGCCTTGTTCTGCGTGGCGGTGCTGTGGGCCTGCATCGGCCAGCTGGACATCGTCGCGGTGGCGCCGGGCAAGACCGTGGCCGGTTCGCGGACCAAGGTGGTGCAGCCGCTGGAAACGGCGGTGGTGCGCAACATCCTGGTGCGCGACGGGCAGACGGTGAAGCGCGGGCAGTTGCTGATCGAGCTGGACGCCACCGCATCCGCCGCCGATTTCGAGAAGGCCGGCGAAGAACTCATCAACGCCAGGCTGGCCGAGTTGCGGCTGTCGGCGTTGAGCGCATCGATCGATTCCGGCCGCGCGCCCGCGCTGGCACCAGGAGATGGCTTACCGCCGGCGCGTTATGAGGCCGCGCGCCAACTCGCGTTGAGCCAGTTCGACACCTATCAGGCGCGCAAGCAGAACCTGGCCGCGGCCATCGCCCAGCGTCAGGCCGAAACCCAGACCGTGCAGGCGCTGATCGGCCCGCTGGAAAAGTCGGCCGGCATCGCCCGCTCGCGCGCCGAGGACTACGCCAAGCTGGTCGAAGGCAAGTACGTCGGCCGTCACGACTACCTGCTGCGCGAACAAGAGCGCATCGCGGTTGAGCGCGACTTGGCCGCCCAGCGCAGCCGGCTGCACGAGACTCAGTCGGCGCTGAACGGTGCGCGCGAGGAGTTGCGTGCGATGACCGCCGACATGCGCCAGCAAACCCTGGACAGCCTGCGTCAGGCGACCGAGCAAGTGCGCCAGTACACGCCCGAAGTCGCCAAGACCGGCCAGCGCGACAAGTTCATGCAACTGCGCGCGCCGGTCGACGGCACCGTGCAGCAATTGGCCGTGCACACCAATGGCGGCGTGGTCACCCCGGCGCAAGCCTTGCTCGCGGTCGTGCCCAGCCGCGAAGCGTTGGAGGTCGAGGCCACGGTGCTCAACAAGGACATCGGCTTCGTCCGGCGCGGGCAGACGGTCACGGTCAAGATCGAGAGCTTTCCCTATACCCGTTACGGCTATCTCACCGGCACGGTCGAGAGCGTCTCCCACGACGCGGCCCAGGACGAACAACTGGGGCTGGTGTTTCCCGCGCGCGTGCGCTTGCACGGGTCGAGTTTTCTGATCGACGGCGTGCGGGTGAACCTCACGCCCGGCATGGCCTTGAGCGTGGAGATCAAGACCGGCAAGCGGCGGGTGATCGATTACCTGCTCAGTCCGCTCAAGCAGCATGCGGGTGAGGCGCTGCGCGAGCGATAGCCATTGCGGCGACGCGTTGCTGCAACGCGCCGCCCGCACACTCGCCCGTGTTGCCGTTGCGGCAGACGCACACAACGCAGAACCCGCGGGCGAGCTCAGAATCGGGCCGGCGAAAGGACGTCCTTTCCCGGCTTCGGTACAGGACTAAGTCAATACAACCAAGGAGCAGTTATGGCGTTGCCGCCGTTAAACAAAACATTCTCCAATGGCATTGGAGATATCAGTTTCAACGCGAATATCGATAAGGGCACGATATCTGCGAGCTACAAGCCGCCGTCGGGCGGCACTGGCCCGACCGCGGGGCTTACCTACAATCTCGCCGAAGGCACTGCGAGCTATAAGAGCGGCCTGGCGTCGGGCAACGGCAACATGACGATATCGGGCAACATCACCGCGGACGGTAATGGCGGCTTCACCGCCAGCGGCGAATCGATCAGCTTGTCCTGGCGCGGTCCCGGCGGCGCGGAAGTCGGCGTCAAATTGACTCCGAACGGCATGGTTCCCCATCCCACCGATCCCAGCGCGCCGATGGTTCCGTCGGCCAAGGCCGAGGGCACGATCGGTTTCAAGAAGTTCACTCTGGACATTCCGCTGGCCGAAAACTTCACGATGAACGACCTGTTCGATCGTGAGCTCAACGGCCCGCTGTCGAGCGGCCTGCTCGGCGACGCCTACACCAAGTTGCTGCACCGCAAGCGCGACCTGGATCAGGCGATCGAGGACACCGAGAACGGCATCGACCCCAACACCCGCCGCAATTTCGACCGCGCCCGCAACTTCAGCGCGCGCCGCGATCCGCTGGTGCTGGATCTGGACGGCGACGGCATCGAAACCGTCGGTTCCGACAGCGGCGAAGTGCTGTTCGACCACGAAGGCGACGGCATCCGCAACGGCAGCGGCTGGCTCAAGCCCGACGACGGTTTCCTGGTCTGGGACCGCAACGGCAACGGCGTGATCGACAACGGCGGCGAACTGTTCGGCGATATGACCGCCGGTTCCGGGATGGAGGGCGATCCGAACACCTTGCCGCCCGATTCGCCCGAACGCGTGCGCAGCGCCGGTCTGCGCGCGCTGAGCCGTCTGGACACCAACAAGGACGACGTGTTCGACGCCAACGACGCCGAGTTCGCCAATGTGCGCGTCTGGCGCGACCTGAATCAGGACGGCCAATCGTCGGCCAATGAGCTGTTCACCCTGAGCCAGCTCAACATCGCCTCGATCAACCTCAACCCCACCTCGACCACCAACGTCGACCTGCGCAACGGCAACATCATCGACACCACCGGCAGCTTCACCCGCACCGATGGTTCGACCGGCGTGACCGGCGATCTGTTGCTGGGCAACAACAACTTCTATCGCGATTTCACCGACCACATCGAACTGAGCGAGGCGGCCAAGCAGTTACCGGCGCTGGTCGGTGCCGGTCTGGTCCGCGATCTGGCCGAAGCGGCCACGCTCGACCCGCAGTTGGCGGCCGCGGTCAACGGCATGAGCGACGGCATGAGCCGCAACGAGATGATGAGCCGCATGGACGCGTTCCTGGCGCGCTGGGCCGACACCTCGACCATGCAGTCCTCGTACGAAGCGATGTGGGGCGGCGGCGGTTTCGGTGCGGTCAAGCTCAACGTCTTCGGCCGCAATGTCGGCCAGCTGACCGACATGATTTCGGTGTTGGAGCGCTTCAACGGTCAGCACTATTTCACCGGCGTGGGCGCCGGGGTCAGCGCCAACAACCGTTTCTGGGGCGTGGAGCCGGTCGAGCCGGGCACGGTGGTCCAGTATTTCGTCATCAACGTCGACATCGACGAAACGCCGGCCAAGCTGTTGCGCGAGGCGTACGAGCAGCTGCGCGATTCGGTCTACTACGGTTTGGTCATGTTCACCCGCCTGCAGAACTATATGGCGGAAGTGAATCTGGTCCTGGATCCGGTGCGTGGCTTCGTCTTCGATTTCGATGCGATGGATCAGAAGCTGCGCGACAAGGCCTTCGGCGGCGATGTCGATGGCGCATTGGACGATCTGTACGACCTGTACCGCGCCAACTCCGGCCTGTTCAAGGGCTGGGAATGGTCCGACACGCTCGGCGCGATGGCCGAGCACGCGCAGTTCAGCGGCGAGTTCGTCGGCCGTGCGGTGCAGTTGTTCGGTACCAACGTGTTCGGCGGGCACCTGGGTACGGCCGCCAGCCAGGACGACGATCTGGTGATCGGCGGCGCGACCGGCGATGTGATCGTCGGCAGCGGCGGCAACGACGTGCTGGTCGGCTATAGCGGCGACGACTCGCTCAACGGCGGCGCCGGCAACGACAAGCTCTATGGCGGGTCGGGCAACGACACCCTCGAGGGCGAGGGCGGCAACGACGTGCTCGAAGGCGGCGACGGCGACGATGTGATCACCGACGGTTCCGGCACCAACGTGCTGCGTGGCGGCGCCGGCAACGACATTCTGCGCAGTACCAGCCCTTGGGCGGTCAATACCTTCATCGGCGGCAGCGGCGACGACACCATGTCGGGCTACTACGGCGGCGACACCTATGTGTTCAACGTCGGCGACGGCCGCGACACGATCAGCGACAATGGTGCGTATTCCAGCACGGGCGAGTACGCCGATACGCTCAGTTTCGGCGAAGATATCGCGCCGGCGGACATCAAGGTCGACCGCGTGGGCGACGACTTGGTGTTCACCCACCGCAATGGCGTCGATCAGATCACGGTCAAGAACTGGTACGTGTCGGCCGGCAACTGGCTGGAGAATGTGCGTTTCGCCGATGGCACCTCCTGGTCCGCGTACGATCTGACCTACAAGTACACCCAGATCGGCAGCGATGCCGACCAGACGCTGACCGGCGTCAACGGCTCCAATGCGGTGATTCGCGCGGGCGGCGGCAGCGATACGATCGTCTCCGGCGACGGCAACGATGAGCTGCACGGCGAAGCCGGCAACGACACGATCAGCGCCGGTTCCGGCAACGACAAGGTGTTCGGAGGTGCCGGCAACGACACGATCGAGGGCGGCAGCGGCAACGACGTGCTGGAAGGCGGCGATGGCGATGACGTCATCAGCGACGGTTCGGGCACCAATGTGCTGCGCGGCGGTGCGGGTGACGACATCTTGAAGGGCACCGACCCGTGGGTGGTCAACACCTTCGAAGGCGGCACCGGCAACGACACGATGTCGGGTTACTACGGTGGCGACACCTATCTGTTCAACCTCGGCGACGGTCAGGACACCATCAACGACAACGGCGCGTACTCCAGCGCGGCGCCGTACGCCGACACCTTGCGT
>NZ_JBAMDI010000206.1:0-13117 GCF_036961695.1 Pseudomonas sp. CGJS7
CAGCAAGGAGGTTTATCAGAGGGACTATCCAGAACCGCGTCGGCGGGTATTGTTTCACTGGCAAGGGTTGCGCTTGCTGCAAGAAG
Organism: Pseudomonas sp. CGJS7; assembly: GCF_036961695.1. Classification (NCBI taxonomy): domain Bacteria; kingdom Pseudomonadati; phylum Pseudomonadota; class Gammaproteobacteria; order Pseudomonadales; family Pseudomonadaceae; genus Pseudomonas; species Pseudomonas sp. CGJS7. The sequence goes on from NZ_JBAMDI010000206.1 coordinate 87, forward strand.
TGCAGAGTGGGCTGGCTAGCTTGTATGTGTATGCGAATCGGGATAGCTATGAACCGCTGGCACGCATAGACGGCAAATTGGGTAGTGAAACGACACATTACTTTCACACCAACCTGGCCGGCCTGCCGGTACAACTGACTGATTCTGTTGGCAACGCGATCTGGCGAAGTGACTTTAAAGGTTGGGGACAACCGTTTGATGAGTGGCATAGCCTGCAACAAGCCAGCGAGCAAAACTTGCATCGTCAAGGGCAGTATTATGACCGTGAGACTGGGCTACACTTCAATACACTCAGATTCTATGACTCTGACATTGGTCGATTCGCTACTACAGATCCGATAGGACTCAGCGGCGGGCTCAACCTTTATCAATATGCTCCCAACCCACTCACGTGGATTGACCCGCTTGGATTGTGTCGTCGAGGAAATGCAGCAATCAAACGACATATGGATGCTGTCAGAGACCAATTCCTGCGTGACAACAAACTCTCTCCACACCACCACTCTGAAGGTGGACGACAGGTAGGCACTGGTATTGAGCTGAGAGAAACATATTTGAGACCCCTTCACGGCAGCCCCGGCCGAAGCGGCGGTTCTTACACAGACATGACATTCATAGACTCCAAGGGCAGAACAGTATACATTCAAACAGTTGATAAAGGGAGTGTGAACGGAATGTCCAAACGCGAATGGGATAATGCAAGTCGAATTATCCAACAAGACCCCAACTCCATTGTAATTACCGTCATCAAGGGGAAGGTTGTGCCGAGCGGCACGCTAAATACTACAAACATGCCTACGGGCCAAATAATTATAAGGTAACCGCGCATGGCAAACCAAACCCCAACCCTTCTAATATTCATGACTAAAGTGGATGAGGCCAAGTTCTCTCAGGCATTAGTCTCAACCTTACCCGAGATAACCTTTCTTAACATCGGTGACTGGCCTACAAAAAAACCCCTCACGAAAAACACTCTAGGCGATTGCAGTAGCGATAGCCCCCAGCACTCCATATGGAACAAAGCAATATTACCCACAACCGATTACATAGAAAATTTTATTTTTCACAACGAAACTAATAATGCCTACTTTGGAGCAACTATTGGACCTGGCCTAATTCAGTACATCAGACCGAGCATCGCAGATTATGATAATCTTTCCCTCCGCAATGGGCGCCTATCATCATCCTACGATCCAAAAACTGACCCGCAGACTCACTATTTTGTAAAAGAAACATTCAGAATACTAAGAACAGGAGCCAGAAGAGTTTATCTAGTAGATCGTAAAACCGGACAGACAGATGACAAACCTGAACTCCATTTTTTTGCATGGCCGGACGCTGCAGAAAAATACAATGGCGACAATGGTAAATATCTAACTAATAACTTCCTAACCTATTTCGTCGCTACCCCGCGTAAAAAATCGTAAGGCACCACGACTCGCCAGCCCATTTCGGGGCATGTATAAAATGCCCCAAACGAACGACCGCCATCCGCCACGACTTCGAGCGGGACGCCATCGGCCGGCTTGTCAGCAAGCGCACTGAAGATGGCACTACCGACTACCGCTACGACGCGGCCGACAATCTGCTGTCCATCACCTTCACAGACAACAAAGGAGAAAAACAGCAACTCGACTACACCTACGACGCCAACGGGCAACTGCTCAGCGAAACCAACAGCGCTGGCTTGCTGCAGTACCGCTACGACGAACTGGGTAACCTGCAGACGCTAGTCCTGCCCGACCAACGCGAACTCAACCACCTGTACTACGGCAGCGGGCACCTGCACCAGATCAACCTGAACGGCCGGGTGATCAGCGATTTCGAGCGTGATGCGGTGCACGACGAGGTCCTGCGGACCCAAGGCAAACTGGTCACCCGCACGCGCTACGACACCAGCGGTCGCTTGGCCGGCAAGGCTATTCACTACCGCGATGCCCCTGCTGAAGTGCTGCCACTGCTGGACAAGGCCTATCGCTACGATGCCAGCGACAACCTGATTGCCGAGGTACTGACCCAGACCCAGCGCCGAGGGATGACCAACGCCGCCAATGACGAAAACGCGCATCTCGAACAGATCATCGGCCGCTTTGATGACCTACCCCACACGGGCAAGACCTATTCGGGACACAACCGTTACGGCTACGACCTCAACGAGCAACTGCAAACCGTTCAGCAGTCACGCCCCAACTGGCAGGCCACGCAGGTCGAGGATTACAAGTACGACAAGGCCGGCAACCTGTTCGACGGCCCCAAGCTCAATGGCCTGATCAAGCACAACCGGGTGTTGGTGTATCAGGACAAGCGCTACCGCTACGACCGCTTTGGGCGGCTGTGCGAGAAGCGGATCGGCAGCAATTGGGTGCAGTATTTCGAGTATGACGCCGAGCAGCGGCTGGTTTGCGTGGAGCAGTACCGCAGTGGCGAGCGTGAGCGGGTGGTGTTTGCCTATGACCCGCTGGGGAGGCGGATTAGCAAGGAGGTTTATCAGAAGGACTATCCAGAGCCACGTCGGCGGGTGTTGTTTCACTGGCAAGGGTTGCGCTTGCTTCAAGAAGTGCAGAGTGGGTTGGCTAGTTTGTATGTGTACGACTCTCCGAACAGTTACGAACCTCTGGCACGGATTGACGGCAACCAGGTCAACGAGACGTTTTATTACTTTCATAGCAATCTGGCTGGGCTCCCGGAGCAGCTGACTGATTCAGACGGTAAGCCTATCTGGCAGAGCGACTATCAGGGCTGGGGGGCGACACATTACGAGTGGAACAATCCACAGCATGCTCGAGAGCAAAATTTTCGGTTCCAGGGTCAGTACCTTGATCGAGAACTAGAATTACATTACAACGTGTACAGGTATTACGATCCAAATCTAGGCCGGTTCACCCAGCACGATCCAATTGGCCTTGCTGGAGGAATCAATCTCTATCGCTACGCTCCAAATGCAAAAACCTGGTCTGACCCTCTAGGCCTTATTGCAGTAGACACGCCAGGCTATACCGTATACGGCCTTTACGATGGAAACCCACTGACCACGAAACCTTATTATATCGGAATAACTAACGACATAGACAGAAGGGCTGCAGAACACGAAATGTCTGGTCGGCTACCAAAATCATCCTCCATAGCCCCTATTAAAAGTGATATAACTTACGGACAAGCAAGAGGACAGGAACAATATTACATCGAGAAATACCAGACAAGGACGGGAATTATTGGGCAACCCACATCGAGCGCAAATAGAGGAAACAAATATAATTCTTTCGACCTTTCGAGAACCGACGATAGAGCAATATATTTCAAGCAAGCATACAATGAAATCAAAGCAAAATTCACACGAACTCCTGCAAATCTCAGAAGTGGAGCATGCAAATGAACAAAACTAACATCTGGGGATGGCAAAAAAAAACAAGGACTACGCTAAAGAACATAAAAGCAGGAGATATTTTCTGCTTCACCCAGGAAGACGGTGGATATTATTTTGGACAAATAATATCAAAAATAATCACTGGCCATGTAGCTGAAATATTCAGAATGGCAAAGAAGGACCCATTAATAACACCAGTAGAACTTGAGCACATAGAACCCCTCACCGACCCGGTCGTGCTGGACAGCTACTCTCTCTTCGATAAAAAAACAGACCCAGCCGGAGACTGGAGAATAATAGGCCATCAAGAAGCACTACAAACAAATCGATTTAAGAATTATTATTTCGCATATGGAACCCCAGAAAGCTGGACGAAAATCAGCGCATTGAACGTAAAAGAAGAAGCCTCGGAACATGAGATAGCCAATCTTCCACCCCTCACCCCTCTGAACAACTACAAAATCTCGATTTTATTAAAAAAAATTCAAACCCAGAGCAATCACTGACACAACAAGAACAACCTATAAATACGGCTCCTCGATCAGGACAATCGCACCCCCCAAGAACCAAGCGGACCTAGCGTCATGTTGAATTACGAGCGCACCACACAAAGGCACCTAGCGCCCCCAAGAAACATAGAAAAAACCGGTGCACAACAGATAGCCCCTGAGAAAAACTTGTTGCCACAAACTAACAACTGGCCGCGAACTTGGAGCCTATATGCAATGCCCTTAATTGCTACACATCTAGTGTTCACCTGCATCAGATCAACTTGAACGGCCGAATCATCAGCGATGTCGAGCGCGATGCGGTACACGACGAAGTCCTGCGGCTCAAAGGCAGGCTATTCACCCGCACGCGCTACGACAGCAGCGGTCGCCTGGCCGGCAAGATTGTTCATTACCGCGACGCCCCTGTTATATCTACCCTTCTGGTCCAGGGAGGTACTCCTTGACACGCACGTTTAAAAGAGCCCCTTTCTTGTCAGAATCACCACGCGACGCCTTAGCGAGAGACATTTGGGATGCCAGAAAAATTTACAGGAAAGAAAATTTGTACAACCTCACGATAAAACAAGGACTACGAAACTCGATACATCTCAACAAATCACTATTCCCTGACATTTTTCAGAAAAACCAAAAGGATAGCCGGCCATGTCCTTAAAAAATCAACTCCATAAATATTCACAACTCGAGTCAAACACCGCCATTGACGAATTTACGGATACACTTAAAAAAATGGCGTTAACGGGGGACAGACAGTACATTCCAGAGATTCTCTCTTACTTGGACGACGAGTCTGAACATGTAGATGTAATGAAAGACATCGTAGGCATGGCTGAGTCTTTTAACGTAGAGGACTACATCAAAGCCGTACTTGACTCAACGATATCCCTAGCAGAAAAATCTCCAGACTGGCTTGATTACATCATATATCGAATCACGAACTCAGAACAATACACCGCAGCATACAAAAACACACTACAACTACATTCAAAAAAGAAAGAAATAAGCAATCAACTCAGAATGTTTTTAATTAGAAATCCAGAAAAAATCAAGAGCATTGAATACATCCTACAATAATTACAATTAACAAAGATCGCGCAGAACTTGAAGCACTTCTTAAACCACAACAACATCAACTACCAGACCGTTCACAAATCCAATTTGCATCCAAGCGAAAGCGTAATTATAAGATCAAATCGGCGGGGTAGTCCGACCCCGTCAGTTTTAGAGAAAAATATCTATCTAATAGCTTCCTAACCTATTTCGTCGCTACCCCGCGTAAAAAATCGTAAGGCACCACGACTCGCCAGCCCATTTCGGGGCATGTATAAAATGCCCCCAACGAACGACCGCCATCCGCCACGACTTCGAGCGGGACGCCATCGGCCGGCTTGTCAGTAAGCGCACTGAAGATGGCACCCTCTGAATACGGCTACGACGCCAACGGGCAACTGCTCAGCGAAACATCGTTGAAACAAAGAAGGAGCCGTTGCTCCGCACCGTGCCACCCGTTCGTATCTGGCACTGGCGATGACGGAACCTGAAGAGCAAGCCAGCGTCATAGCCTCATGCAGCAACTCGGCATCAGTGGACTCGATGCCGCCCTCCGCATGACTCAGGATGGAAACGGCGCACCGGTTTCGAGCCGTTCGATCTGGAATTGCCAGGAGCAACAACATGCGCAAACGGATGAGTGCAACCAACCTAAAGTGGGCCTGCGGCTGGCTCGCAGCCGCGGTTTTGGCATTGTGCTGGTGGCTGCCGCTACCTTTTCGTTCCACCGCCGATGATGGCCCGCAGCAGATCTACGGCAACCCCGAAGCGCGCTTCACCATCACCCTCTACGCCGACCTCGAATGCCCGCGCTGCCAGGGCTACCTGCCGCAATTGCAACGCTGGATCGTCACCAACGATCACGTCAACCTGGCCTGGCGTCACCTGCCCCTCCCCCAGCATGAAGCGGCCGCCAGTCGGGAAGCGCGACTGATCGAATGCATGGGCCAGCGTGAGGGTCGCGAAGGCGTTTGGGGGGCCGTGCTCCGGGTCTACCTGAATACCCAACGCAACGGCCGTGGGTTGGCTGCTGGACACGACTATCCGGACATCGGCCCGTCCCTGCAACGCTGCCTGCCCGGCGAACGGGCTGCCCAAGTCGTGAACACGCAAAAAGCGCAAGCCTTGGAGAACGGATTCAACGCTACCCCCACGCTGCGCCTGACCGACAATCACACCCAGCACACGCTGATCCTGGAAGACCCAATCGATCCCGATGCCTTGCTGTCCGCAGTGGACCTGTTGAGCGCACCCGAGATTTTTGAAATGCCCGCTGACGTGATCAGCGATATGTCCAGGTAGCACACGACGTCACGGCCAGGGCGCCGCGTTGTGGTGTTTGTACTTGAATTTCGTGGAGGGCGGGTATTGAGGCAGAATGCATTCGAACGAAAAAAGGCCCCGAAGGGCCTTTTTTCAACGACTTACAGACTTCGACTGAAACCTGTAGATCTTTATTTGGAGCGGGAAACGAGACTCGAACTCGCGACCCCGACCTTGGCAAGGTCGTGCTCTACCAACTGAGCTATTCCCGCGTCGTGATGGGTGCCATTCTAGCGATTTCTAAAACAGCGTCAACCCCTTGATTCAAAAAACTTTTATTTTTTTTCCGAGCCTTCGCGCAGGTGCGGCCAGGCGGCCAGCAGGTAGTGCACCATCGACCACAGCGTCAGCCCCGCTGCCACCAGCAGCAGCCCGTAGCCCAGAATCACCCAGAAGGTCACCACCGGCGGGTTGCCCAGCAGGATCACCAGCGCCAGCATCTGCGCCGCAGTCTTCCACTTACCGAGGTTGGACACCGCCACATGCGCCCGCGCGCCTAGCTCAGCCATCCACTCGCGCAGCGCAGACACCACGATCTCGCGGCCGATGATCACCGCGGCGGGCAGGGTCAGCCAGAAGTTGGCGTGGGTCTGCACCAGCAGCACCAGGGCCACTGCCACCATCAGCTTGTCGGCCACCGGGTCGAGGAAGGCGCCGAACGGCGTGCTCTGCTGCAGTCGACGCGCCAGGTAGCCGTCCAGCCAATCGGTGGCGGCGGCAACGGCGAATACGCTGCTGGCGGCCATGTAACTCCACTGATAGGGCATGTAGAACAGCAGAATGAAGCACGGAATGAGCAGGACGCGTAGAACGGTGAGCAGGTTTGGAATATTCATCGGTACGACTGGCTGCAAGTTGAGCCGGCATTCTACTCGCTATGCAGGCTGGCATAAATTGATTCGGCAAGCTTTTTACTGATGCCGGGGGCTTTGGCGATTTCATCGATACTGGCGCGGTTGAGCTCCTGCAGGCCGCCGAAATGTTTCAGCAGGTCGCGGCGGCGCTTGGGCCCTACCCCGGCCACATCTTCAAGGCTGGAGACTCGACGGGCCTTGCCACGGCGGGCGCGGTGGCCGGTGATAGCGAAGCGGTGGGCTTCGTCGCGGATCTGCTGGATCAGGTGCAACGCTGACGAATCGCCCTTGAGGGTGAATTCGTGATGCACATCGTTCAGGTACAGGGTTTCGAAACCCGCCTTGCGTGTGACGCCCTTGGCCACACCCAGCAGGGTCAGGTCGGTGAACCCCAGCTCCTGCATCACATCGCGGGCCATGTTCAGCTGGCCCTTACCGCCGTCCACCAGCAGCACATCGGGCAGCTTGCCCTCGCCGTCCTTGATGCGCCCATAGCGACGGGTCAGGGCCTGATGCATGGCCGCATAATCGTCACCTGCGGTGACGCCTTCGATGTTGAAGCGGCGGTAGTCGGACTTGATCGGCCCTTCGGGGCCGAACACCACGCAACTGGCCACGGTAGCTTCACCACTGGAGTGGCTGATGTCGTAGCATTCCAGGCGTTGCGGCACTTCATCCAGGCCCAGCACTTCGGCCAGGGCTTCGAAGCGCGCAGCCATGTGCTGGCGGTTGGCCAGGCGGGCATTCAGCGCCTGCTCGGCATTGGTCACGGCCAGTTGCTGCCAGCGGGCGCGAGTGCCACGCACCCGGTGGCTGATGGTCAGTTCGCGGCCACGCAGCGTGTGCAGCGCTTCGGTGATGGCGTTGAAATCTTCGTGAACAACATTGACGATCAACTCGCCGGGTAGCTCGCGCTCTGCGTTGCCCAGATAGTACTGGGACAGGAATGCGGCCATGACCTCGGCCACCTCCTCCTCGATGCCCACCTGCGGGAAGAAGTTCTTGCTGCCCAGTACCCGCCCGCCGCGCACGCTGATCAGGTGCACACAGGCACCACCCGGGTTGACGAAGGCGGCGATGACGTCGACATCGCCGCTGCCGCCCTCGATGTACTGCTGGTCCTGCACGCGGCGCAACAAGGCGATCTGGTCGCGCAGCTCGGCGGCTTTTTCGAAATCAAGCGCCATGGCGGCCTTTTCCATCTCGGCATTCAACTCATTGCCCAGTTGCTGGCTACGCCCTTCCAGAAACATCACCGAATGACGCACGTCCTCTGCGTATTCCTCGGCAGTCACCAGGTCGGTGCAGGGCCCTTTGCAGCGTTTTATCTGGTACTGCAGGCATGGCCGGGTGCGGTTGGCGTAGTAGCTGTCTTCGCACTGACGCACAGAAAAAGCCTTTTGCAGCAGGCTGAGGCTTTCGCGAATGGCCCCGGCGCTGGGGTACGGGCCAAAGTAACGGCCCTTGGCCTTTTTCGCCCCACGGTGAATACCCAGGCGCGGGAACTCGCCATCGGACAGAAAGACGTACGGGTAGGACTTATCGTCGCGCAGCAGGATGTTGTAAGGCGGCCGCCACTCCTTGATCAGGTTCTGCTCCAGCAGCAACGCCTCGGTTTCGTTGGCGGTGATGGTGGTTTCAACCTGGGCGATGCGCGCAACCAGCGCGGCGGTCTTGGGCGCAAGGCCAGTCTTGCGGAAATAGCTGGCCAGGCGCTTCTTCAGGTTCTTGGCCTTGCCCACGTAAAGCAGCCGGGCTTCGCCGTCGAACATCCGGTAAACGCCCGGGCGACCGCTGCAGGTCGCCAGGAATGCGCTGGCATCAAAGACTTGGGACATGAGGTTTTACAGGCTTGCGTCAACCATACCGTGGCGAACGGCCAGCAAGGTCAATTCGACGTCGCTGGTGACCGAGAGTTTTTCAAAGATCCGATAACGGTAAGTATTGACGGTCTTGGGCGAGAGGCACAACTTGTCGGAGATGATCTGCACTTTCTGGCAGCCGACGATCATCAGGGCAATCTGGATTTCCCGTTCGGACAATGCGTCGAACGGAGACCCCTGCGGCTGGAACGGTTTCAGCGCCAACTGCTGGGCGATCTGCGGGCTGATATAGCGCTGGCCGGCAAAGGCCAGACGAATGGCCTGGACCATTTCGTCAAGGCCTGCACCCTTGGTCAGGTAGCCGGCAGCGCCGGCCTGCAACAAGCGTGTGGGGAACGGGTCTTCCTCGCACACCGTCACCGCCACTACCTTGATGTCAGGGTGGCTGCGCAGCAGTTTGCGGGTGGCCTCCAGGCCGCCGATGCCGGGCATTTTCACATCCATCAGCACAACGTCCGGTTTCAGCTCCCGGGCCAGCTTCAGTGCCGACTCGCCCGAGTCTCCCTCACCCACCACCTGCAGGCCGTCGATGTCGGCCAACATCCGTGTAATACCGGTTCGTACCAGATCGTGATCATCGACCACTAAGACCCTAATCAAGCACACACCTCGTCAGCAGGGCGATTGGATCCCGCCACCTTAACAAAATTTTTCACGGTGGGCCTAACGCATTGCTTCCTTCAGAAACGACTGACGTTCGACAGTAAGCGGCCGCACTATTTGCCGGGGCTTGGCGTCGTTGGCCAACCGCCCCAAAAGGTGCAAGAGCGCCGCCTGATCATCCGACCGCAATTTCCGAAAAGCCCCCAGCAAACCGGACTCATCCGTGTTCAAACCTTCGAGCGCTGCCGGGGTACGCAGGCCGCTGAGGACATACAACGCATCCACGCCCCGGGTCGCCAATGCCGCCAGGTAATCTAGCCGCGGCGTGCGTTCACCGCTTTCGTACTTACCCTGAGCGTTGGGCTCGACCCCACCGATATCGCCAAATACACGCTGGGTCATACCCAGCCGCTCACGCTCTTCCCGCAGCCGCATACCGATTCCGTTCATAGGGGCTTCTCCTTTTCCCTTATCTCCTCAAGTACGGCCTGCCCGCCTGCAGGCAGCCGTAAAGGTGTGGATCCACTATGCCCATGCTCTGCGGTCGCGACAAGCCATCATTTAGCTACTATGTTGATATCTCGCTGCATCCGTACAAAGCATTCGTCTTCACCCATTTCGACGAAGCCATGACGCTGGTACAGCAGGCGGGCCGGGTTGCTGCGGAACACCATCAGCCGCAACAGAGGAAGGCGCCGCTGCCTGGCCCACAGCGCCAGTTCTTCCAGCACCCAGCTACCGACCCCTCGCCCACGGTGCTCAGGCAACAGGTGCAACTCGCGGATGAACAGCGCCTGGCGGTCCTGGCTGAGGCTGCAAAAACCCAACAGCGTGTCGCCTTCGATCACCAGCCACTGCTCGCGCCAGCCCCAGGCCGCATCGAAGGCGTCCTCGATCCACAGCAGGTCGAATTCACGGTAGTAGGGCAACATGGCGCGGCGCGTAAGGTCGCGGGCGAAGGTGCAGTGGATGTCTTGGGCGGGAATCAACTGTAAGGGCATCGCATCGCACTCATTGGGCATAACAAACTGGCGAACTGCCAGGGCCACTCCTGTCCAGTTCGTTTTCCAACCAGTCGGCCAGCACCCGGGCATTGTTGTGCTCGCTGTCCTTGCCGGCATAAAGCAATGTCAGCGTCCCCTTCCTGGCCATGTCCAGCAGCGGATACCAATGTTCGGGGTGGGCCGCCAGCGCTTGCTGGTAACGCTGGGTAAAACCGGCGAAATCCACGTCCCCCTGGTGGAACGCCTTACGCAATTCATTCGAAGGTGCCACTTCGCGCAACCACTGACCATGGAGGTCTTCCTTGCGTTTGTTGCGCGGCCACAGGCGGTCGACCAGTACACGCTGGCCATCTTCATCTCCAACCGCATCATAGACACGCTTGCAGCGAATCATGGGCGTCTCCTGCCATTACCGTCTGTCTTGAGCCTAGATAATTCATTGACCGAGGTCACGGCCGGGTTACGAATTGTTTCTATGCTCAAGGCCTTCGGCATCATCGCCCAACGCCAACCGGAGCCCCCATGGCAACCCCGTCAGTGGCCAGCAGCCCACTACTGGCCCAACACGACGCCCGCCCGCAGCTCTCCCACAAGCCTGGGCGTGCCACCTTAACGTTGTTCTTCAGCCTGCTGCTGGCTGGTATCGCCTACACCGCCTGGAGCCTCAAGCAGGATGTGACCGCAAGCGGTACGGTCATCACCACGGCCACACCGTTTCTTCTGCTGGGCCTGGCGCTGCTGATTGCCCTGGGCTTCGAGTTCGTCAACGGCTTCCACGACACCGCCAACGCGGTAGCCACCGTGATATACACCCATTCGTTGCCGGCGCCGGTCGCAGTGGTGTGGTCTGGGCTGTGCAACTTCCTGGGCGTGCTTTTTTCCAGTGGCGCGGTGGCCTTCGGCATCATCGCATTACTACCGGTAGAACTGATTCTACAGGTGGGTTCTTCGGCCGGCTTCGCCATGGTCTTCGCCCTGCTGCTGGCGGCGATCATCTGGAACCTTGGCACTTGGTGGCTGGGCCTGCCGGCATCGTCCTCGCACACCCTGATCGGCTCGATCATAGGCGTGGGCGTGGCCAATGCGCTGATGCATGGGCGTGACGGCACCAGCGGCGTGGACTGGGCCCAGGCCAGCAAGGTGGGTTATGCCCTGCTGTTCTCACCGCTGATTGGTTTTGCTTGCGCAGCCCTGTTGCTGCTGGCCCTGCGCGCGCTGGTCAAACGCAAGGCGCTGTACCAGGCACCGGAAGGCCAGACACCTCCACCGTGGTGGATCCGCAGCCTACTGATTCTGACCTGCACCGGGGTCTCTTTTGCCCACGGCTCCAACGATGGCCAGAAAGGCATGGGGTTGATCATGCTGATTCTGGTCGGCACCCTGCCGATGGCTTATGCGCTGAACAAGACCATGCCCAACGGGCAGGCCCTGCAGTTTTCCGCTGTCGCCGAGGTGACCCGCCAGGCACTGGTACGCAGCGACCCGCAAGCGGCCCCGGCTGACCCGCGCCAGGTACTGACCCTGTTCATTGCCGCGCCCAAGGCCAGCCCGCACCTGGTACCGGCATTGGCGGCGCTGACCGGGATGATCGGCGAAGAGGTCAAAGGCTATGGCTCGCTCAAGCGCATACCGGCTGAAGCCATGGCCAACGTGCGCAATGACATGTACCTGACCAGTGAAGCCATCCGCCTCATGGAGAAAAACCACCTGGTGACATTCGATGCCGACACCCGCAGCCAAGTGCAGTTGTTCAAGGCCCAGCTGGACGACGCCACCCGCTATATTCCGTTGTGGGTGAAGGTGGCTGTAGCCATCGCGCTGGGGCTGGGGACCATGGTTGGCTGGCGACGTATTGTAGTCACCGTTGGCGAGAAGATCGGCAAGACCCACCTCAGCTATGCCCAAGGCGCATCAGCCGAAGTGGTGGCGATGTGCACCATTGGCGCGGCGGATATGTTCGGGCTGCCGGTGTCGACCACGCATGTGCTGAGTTCGGGGGTGGCCGGCGCCATGGTCGCCAATGGGTCGGGGATTCAGAAACGCACTTTGTTCAATCTGCTGATGGCCTGGGTGCTGACCCTGCCAGCGGCAATGCTGTTGGCTGGCGGCCTGTACTGGCTGCTGAACCACATCTTCTGAACCCGTACGCCGTCGGATGTAATCGATGGACTCGCCCAATCTCCGGCATGTGTCCACCACCTTGGTAGGAGCGGGTTTACCCGCGAATACGGTAGCCGCGGCAACCGTGAACGGCGGGTGGAGATTGGCCAGCAGGCCCGGCCCTTTCGCGGGTAAACCCGCTCCTACGACGACCTGAGTCCGACCCCAGATGCGTGTCCACCACCGATCTGCGTAGGAGCGGGTTTACCCGCGAAGACGGGAGCGGCGGCAACCGTGAACGGCGGGTGGAGATTGGCCAGCAGGCCCGGCCCTTTCGCGGG
>NZ_JBAMDI010000207.1:0-13093 GCF_036961695.1 Pseudomonas sp. CGJS7
TCCTACAGGCAGCGACCGCGACAACACGGACGCCGCATCCGTACAAGACGCCTTCGCACCCGGTTTGTTACTGTGCCCGCCACCTTGTCGAAGCGAGCCCCGCATGTCCATCACCGCAAAGGGCGTAGTCGATTTCTGGCGCAACGCCGGTCCCAGCCGCTGGTTCGACCGCAACGACCAGTTCGACCAGCAATGCCGCAGCGGCTTTCTCGAAGCCCATCATGCCGCGGCCCGGCGCGAGCACGACGATTGGGTCGAGCGCGATGCCGAGTCGGCGCTGGCCTTGTTGATCCTGCTCGATCAGATCCCGCGCAACGTGTTCCGCGGCAGCGCGCATTCCTACGCCACCGATCCGCTGGCGCGGCACTACGCGCGGCGCGCGCTGGAACTGGGGCACGACCAACGCATCGAACCGGCCTTGCGCGCGTTCTTCTATCTGCCGCTGGAGCATTCCGAAGACCCCGCCGACCAGGCGCGCTCGGTCGAACTGCATCGCGCGCTGCCGGCGGACGCCGACGGCAACGACGCCGCGCAATGGGCGGTGCAGCATCAGCAGATCATCGAGCGCTTCGGCCGCTTCCCGCACCGCAACGCCGCGCTCGGGCGCGCGACCACGGCCGAGGAACAAATCTATCTCGACGGCGGCGGCTTCAAGGGCTGATTCCGCCAGCCGGGGCATCGGTGAAAACCAGAACGGCCGCGACGGTGAGGTCGCGGCCGTTCCGGTCGGTGGCGCAACCGGCGAAATCGCGCCGCCGCCGCGCCGGAAAACTCAACCCATCGAGCGCGCCGGCCGCGCGGTTTCGTTCTGCTGCATCGCCAGTTGCTGATCGCGTTGCGTCGATTGCGCCTGCGCGCTGCGGTCGACCGCCTGAGTGCTTTCGGCCAGCGGTTGCTGCATCGCCACGGTGGTCGGCACGGCCACGGCGTTGTGATGCACCGAGCGGTGATCGCCCTCCACCGCGAACAGATTCTTGGCGTCGGTGCCGAGCACCACCTTGTTGATGTCCTTGAAGTTGGCGTTGACCGCGGCCGCGGTCAGCGCGCCGGCCGCGCGCGTGGTCGCGTCGTCGGAAGGGCGGCCGTGGCGCGCGTCGATCTCGTGCATGCCGGCCAGGGCCTTGTTGAACATCGGGTTGTGCGAGTGGCCCGGATCGCTGAGCAGCGGCGCGGCGCGCGAGTCGTTGGCCGAGATGCCCGGGAAGTTGATCCGCGGAATGCTGTTCTGCAAGCGGTCCCAGCCGTCCTTGACCGCGCCGCGCACGCGGTCGCCGGCTTCCTGGATGCGCTCGCCGGCGTCGTGCGCGCCCTGCTTGGCTTTCTCGTAGCCGTGGTGCACGCCCTGCTTGGCTCGATCGTAGCCGTCCTGCACGCCCTGCTTGGCCTTTTCGTAGCCGTCCTCGACGCCCTGTTTGGCTTTTTCGTAACCGTGCTGCACGCCTTGCTTGGCCTTGTCGTAGCCCTGCTGCAGGCCTTCCTTGGCGTCGTCGTAACGGTGCTGGATTTCGCGCTTGAGCACGTCGGGCATGCCCGCGCCGGGCTCCTTGGGCAGCTTCCAGTCCGACAGGTCCTTGCCGTTGGTGATGACCGCGCGCATCTGGTAGATGTCGTGGCGGAACGAGTCGAACATGTCCTTGTTCTTGCCGTAGGTCTGGCGGTTGGCGTCGCTGAGCAGCGGCGGCCCGGAGATGTCGTTCTGCTTGTAGAACTGGGTGACGCTGTGCGGATCGAAGCCGACCTTGCGGATGTCGGCGACGAATCCGCCGATGCCTTGGGTGCGCGGATCCTGCTTGTCCGCCAGCAGGTCCTTGACGTCCTTGTCGATCGCGTACACGCGCACCTCGCCCAGGTGCTTGCTGGCGGCGCTGACGATGTCGGTGGCGCGCACGTGGTTGACGATGTCGAGCTTGGCGCCCTTGGGCAGGTCCAGATTGAGGCTGGCCGCGCCGTAGGCGTTGAAGGTCTCGCCGTGCAGGCCGTACTTGGCCGCGGTGGCCTGGGCCAGCGTGCCGCCTTGCGAGTGGCCGGTCACCGAGACTTGCGCGGGGTGGCCGTCGACGGGGAAGCGCTTGGCCAGTTCGAGCGCTCTTTCGGTAAGTGCCGATGCGGGTCCGATCTGAGGATTGGTGCGGTTGAACACCATGTTGCCGTTGCCGCCAACCCAGTCTTGTACGACTTGATTCAGTCCGCCTTCCGAGCCGCGGTGGGCGACGATGATTTCACCGGATTTCATGTCCCGGTAGATCGTGCCTTGGTAGCCGCTGATATGCGATGTGGTGTCCAGGATCATGTAGTCGCGGTCGCCGATTCTTTCTTTTTTCGAAGGGTCGGCGGCGCGATTTTGATAGGAGTCGTCGGCCAGGGCAGCATAAGAGCGGCTGGGCAGGCTCATTTTTCAATCTTCCTTGATTGGAAATTGACTTGGAAATCGCTGGCGGTCGGGAAATGTTCGCCAGCGAGCGTCATCGGGTGGAAATCGATCGGTTCGGGCGAGAGATCGAACAGCGATTTCTGCGCGAACGTCACTTGCTCGTCGCCGCTCAAGATCGCTTCTTGCCACGTGCCGGTTGAAAACACCGCGGGCTTGGCGAACAACTTCACGCCCACCGCGGTCAACTCCCACGGGCAGACGCCGAGCCCGTAGTAGTCCTCTTCCAAAATCATGTCGGTGAAGAAAACCCCGCGGTACTCGGTGTCCGATACTTTGCGCAGCTCCAGCGGGATGTCCTTGGTGGGACGGTTGCGGACTCCTCCCAGCGCACGGGTCTGGTCGAGCGGGATGCAGGCATCTTTGTCGCGCGGAACGTCGAATTGCAGGTTTCCGGCGATCTTCTCGAACGGCCGCGGTACGTCGCGGATCGTCATGACCACTTCGTACTTATGCTTCGGATTGGGATTGAGTTTGATTTCCGGCAACGGAACCGGTTGTTGGCAGGCGGCGGTCGAAACGGTCATCAAGGTCACCAATGAGGCAAGAAATAGGGACTTCGCGGGCGGCATGCGGGAGGTCTCAGGGCAGCGTGGCCGGCGCCGGCGGACGCCCCATCGAACGCGCCGACCGTGGGGCGGACCTGAGCGGTACGAACCAAGGCCGTAGCGGCGAGGACGGGCGGCGACAGCGGGAGAAGGAGCGGCCGGCGGCGCGGGCGCGCGGCGCGGCAGCGAATGCGGCAGGGCGGGCCGGGCTCGCAGGCGGCGAGGCGGTCTGGCGCAAACCGGAGGCGATTCGTCCTGAATCCATGGCGGGCTCATCGCGCCGACTCGGGCGCGTCCTGGGCCGAGTATCCTCGGGCCGTCCGAGGGTGGCAAGTTGCAACGGCAGGCGCAAAAAACGGTCTGAACTCGTTGCCGCGGCCTGCCTGGGAGAGCTTGCAGGCGCGCTGCGTTCCGCCGCGTCGCGATGATCCGCCCCACAAACGACAAAGCCGCGCCCCTGGGGGACGCGGCTTCGGCACCGGCGCAATCCGGGTTCAGTACTTGGCGATGGCGCCGTCCAGATCGGCCCAGGCATCGATGCCGCCTTCGACGTTGTAGACCTCGCGATAACCCAACTGGCGGAAATGCTCCGCGGCCTGCGCGCTGCGCCCGCCGTGGTGGCACAGGAACGCGAGCGGCGCGTCCTTGGGCAGGGATTCCAGCGCGTCGGTGCCGTGATCGAAGGTGTCGAAGGCCTGACCGATCTGGGCGATCGCGCGCTCTTCCGGCGGACGCACGTCGATCAGCCGCAGCGAACCCGCGCCGAGGCGTTCGCGCGCCTGCGCTGGCGTCATCGCCCGCACCGCCGGCGGCGCGTTGGGGTTGGTGATGACCAGACCGCGGCCGCGCTCATCGTCGGCCCAGTCGATCGACACGCCGTCGGCGCGGCGGGCGTTGATCCAGTCGGTCTGCACGCGCACGCCTTCGACTTCGGTCGCCACCGCGTTGGCGTCGACCGGCGCCAACTGCAGGCGCACGTTATGGCGCGCATCGACTTCCAGCTGTACCGCGTAGTTGTCGCCGGCGTTGGCGACCGCGTCGCGCAGCATCTGCGCCGCGGCCGGGCTGATGCTGAGCTTGGGCGGGCTGCGGTCCGGCGCCGGCAGGCCCAGCGCCTGATGCAGTTCGCCGCTGCCGGCCATCTGCTCGATGATGTCGCTGCCGCCGACCAGATCGCCGTCGATGTACAGCTGCGGGATCGTCGGCCACTCGCCGTAGGCCTTGATGCCTTCGCGGATCTCCGGATCGGCCAGCACGTCGACGTGGGCGTAGCCCTGCGGCAGCAGCGCGTTCAGCGCGCCGGAGGCCTTGGCCGAGAAACCGCATTGCGGCGCGTTCGGCGCGCCCTTCATGAACAGCACGACGCGGTTGGACTGGAGCAGGGTTTCGATGCGCGAACGCAGGGCGGGATCGAGGGACATGACGGTCTGTCTGGCGGGAATGAGGCCCACATGGGGGCGGCGGCGCGCCCTCGCAAGGTAGGATGCGGGTCGCTTCGCCGCGGCCGGGCCGGTTCTGTCGCCGCCCGGGCTGGCCGAATGGGCCGATACGCCCGCGCGGCGACGCGCTCCCCACTCAGAGACCCCCGACCGCATGAACCCTGTCGCCGTCCACCGCCCGCCGCGCCGTCCGTTGGCCTGGCTGTGGCTGTTCGCGGCCTCGCAGGCGCTGGTGCTCGGGCTGTGGTTGTGGCTGGGCTGGCGGATCGGCCTGACGGCGTTGCTGCTGAGCCACGCGGTCATGTTCTGGGGCACGTTGTGGCCGCGCTCGCGTTTGTTCAGCCCGGTGCTGACCCGGCTGCCGACGCGCGAGCGCGAGGTGTGGCTGACCATCGACGACGGTCCGTCGGAGGACACCGCGGCGATGCTGGACCTGCTCGATGCGCACGGCGCGCGCGCGACTTTCTTTGTCGTCGCCGAACGCGCGCGGGCGCGGCCGGAGTTGCTGCGGCAGATCGTCCAGCGCGGCCACGGCATCGGCCATCACAGCGCCGACCATCCTTCGGCCGCGTTCTGGCGGCTGGGCCCGGGCGCGATGCGCCGGCAGATCGTCGACGCCGACCGGACCTTGCGCGAATTGCTGCCGGGCTATCGTTTGCAGTGGTTCCGCGCCGTGGTCGGCATGGCCAACCCGTTCACCGCGCGCTGGCTGCGCGACTGCGGTCTGGCGCGGGTGGCGTGGAGCGCGCGCGGCTTCGACGCGGTCGCCGCCGATCCGGCGACGGTGGTGGCGCGGGTCGAACGCGGCCTGGCGCCGGGCGCGATCGTGCTGATGCACGAAGGCGCGAGGCACGGGCGCAATGTCGAGACCATGGCGGTGCTGCTGCGGCGGTTGCGCGAGTTGGGGTATCGCTGCGTGGTGCCGACGGTGGCGCCGTAGCCGGATTTTCGCGGTCGCAGCTTGCGCAGCTCCTACAGCGGCCGTCGTGCGGAAACTACCTGTAGGCGCTGCGTCCCTACGGGATTTCCTTTGGTCACAAGCTTCGACCGCACCAAACCAACTACGACGCAACCGGCAATCCCTATTCCGCCCGCACCGCCACGATCCGCCAATTGTTGAACGGCGTACGCCCATACAACGGCGTGAACTCCACCTGCAAACCCGCCGCCGCCAACCGCGCGCGCAGCGCGTCGGCGTCGGGGTAGTAGCGCGGCATCGCGTTCATCCAGCCCCACAAGCGCGAGAGCTTGTCGACCAGCACGGTGATGCGCGCGCGCCGGGTGCCGTCGTCCAGGCCGGTGCGGATCACCAGCCGCGCGCCGGGCGTGAGCATCGCGATCATCGCGTCGATCACCCGCTCCTGCTGCGCGAACGGAATGAATTGCAGCACGTCGAGAATCACCACGCTGCCGCGATGGCGCGGCAGTTCGCGCGCCAGGTCCATGGTCTGGAACTGCGCGTCCAGCCCGGCGCGCGCGGCCGCGCGCACGCCGCGGCCGATCTTGGCCGCATCGCTGTCGACGCCGCGATAGGTCATGGTCTGCCCGTCCAGGCGCAGCGCGTGCGCCAGCAGGCCCAGGCCGCAGCCCAGGTCCAGCAGCGGCGCGCGGCAGCCGCGCAAGGCTTGCAGCACGCCCGGATACAGCGGGTCGCTGCCGAGCTTGACCCGGCTGTAGTAGTAGTCCCAGCGGTTGCCCAGCGGATGCGCGGGCAAGAACGCGCGCGCGATGGCTTGCGCGCGCTCGGGCGGCAGCGGCCGCGCCGCGTCGCCGACGGCGTTCATCGCGCCGCCGCGTCTTGCAGCAATTCGCGCGCCACCGGCAAAGCCAGCGCGGTCCATTGCGCGTACATCGCCGCCGACGGATGCAGGCCGTCTTCGGCCAGCATCTGCGGATCGCTGGCGCGCTCGCGCGAGACCGGCGCGATATCGACGAAGGCCACGCCGTGGCGCGCGCAGATTTCGCCGGCGCTGATGTTGAACACGTCCAGTTCGGCGCCGATCGCCGCCGAGCCGCGTTTGTCGGTGGCGCCGAACGGGGTGGCGCCCCAATCGGGAATCGACAACACCAGCACCCGGTCGGCGCGGCCATGGGCGTAGCCGATCGCGCGTTCCAGCAGTTCGCGGAACTCGGCCGCGTACTGCACCGCGCTGCGGCCGCGGTACTGGTTGTTGACGCCGATCAGCAGGCTGACGAAATCCCACTGGCCCAGCGGTTCGGCCAGGTCCAGCGCCAGCGCCAGCTCATCGGTGGTCCAGCCGGTGGTGGCGATGATCCGCGGCGCGGCCACGGCGATGCCGTGCTCGCGCAACTGCACCGCCAACTGCACCGGCCAGCGGCCGGCTTCGGGCACCGCTTCGCCGATGGTGTAGCTGTCGCCGAGGGCGAGGTAGGTCAGCGCCATCGCGGCCTCAGGCCACGGCGGCCGCGCGCTGGCTCTGGCCGCGCGCGGCGTAGCGGTCGAGCACGCGCTCGATCCGGCCGAACACTTCGCGCACCTGCGCCGGCTCCGGCAGCAGGGTCACCCGGAAGTGATTGCGGTAGGGCACGTTGAAGCTGGAACCCGGAACCACCAGCACGTCCTCGGTTTCCAGCAGTTCCAGCGCGAACTTGTGATCGTCGAAGCCGTGCGCGGCCGCGCCGGTCACCGCCGGGAACGCGTACAGCGCGCCGGCCGGCACCACCAGCTCCAGGTGCTGGCTGGCCTGCACCGATTCGATCACCGCACGGCGCGCTTCATACAGGCGGCCGCCCGGTTCGCACAGCGGGGTGATGGTGTCGGTGCCGTTGAGCGCGGCTTCGATGGCGAACTGGCCGGGCACGTTGGCGCACAGGCGCAGCGCGCCGAGCAGGTCCATGGCGTGGTGGAAATCGCCGCTGGCGACCGGATCGCCCGACAGCACCGCCCAACCCACCCGCCAGCCGCAGGCGCGGTGGACCTTGGACAGGCCGCCGAAGCTCAGGCAGGGCAGTTCTCCGGCGATCGGCGCGACCGGAGTGAACTGGGCGCCGTCGTAGAGGATGGAGTCGTAGATTTCATCGCACATCAGCAGCAGCTTGTGCTTGGCGGCGATGGCGACGATGCGTTCGATCAACTCGCGCGGGTAGGCCGCGCCGGTCGGGTTGTTGGGGTTGATCAGCACGATCGCGCGGGTGCGGCTGGAGACCAGTTGTTCGATCTCGTCCGGGTCGGGCAGGAAGCCGTTCTCCGGCTGGCAGCGGTAATACACCGGGCGGCCGTCGTTGAGGATGGTCGCGGCCGACCACAGCGGGTAGTCGGGCGAGGGCAGCAGCACTTCGTCGCCCGGGTTCAGCAGCGCGCGCAGCGACAGGTCGATCAGTTCGCTGACGCCGTTGCCGACGAACACCCGCTCCGGCGACGCGTTGGGTGTGCCGCGCTGCTTGTGAAACGCGGCGATGGCCTCGCGCGCGGCCGGCAGGCCCTGCTGGTGGGTGTAGGGATCGGTATCGGCGATGTGATCGGCGATGGCGCGCTGCAGGTGTTCCGGGGCGCGGAAACCGAACGCGCCGGGATTGCCGATGTTGAGCTTGATCTGCTTGCGTCCCTGGGCCTCCAACTCGCGAGCTCGCCGGGCCAGTTCACCGCGGATTTCGTAACGGACTTCGGACAGGCGTTCGCGGGTTTTCAGGGGCGGAAGAGACATCGCTGCGGGATCGAGTCGAGGAATGGGCCTTCAGACTAGCTGAATCGGTCCGCGGAATCAGCCCAGCGGCGGCGGAAAAGCCCGGTTTTGCCGGGCTGCAGTGCGGCGGCGGCCACGATTCGGGGATCGGCCGCGCGTTCGCCCGATCCGCCGCATCGGCCCCGCGCGCCCGCCTGAACGAATCACGGGCCGGCAAAAACCCGCGCGCGGGCTATGTAGAATCGCGCCATGACCGACCCGCGCCCGCGCCTTTGACTCCCGAACTCGCCGCCTTGCAGGCGATCGGTTGGCCGATCACGGCCGCCGACCCGGTCCCGGCCGATCCGGTCTGGCGCGAGCTGTTGGCGGCGCACCCGCAGGCCCGGCCGGTGCGGGTGGCCGAGCAGCATCGCAGCGGTTATGTGGTCAGCGACGGCCCCGACCGCGCGTTCCCGGTCGATTCGCTGCCCGAGTGGCAACGCCCGCGGTTCCCGCCGGAGCAGCGGCCCGGGGTCGGCGATTGGTTGCTGATCGAATCCAGCGGCACCCGCGACAAGGTCGTGGTGCTGCTGCCGCGGCACAGCGCGATCAAGCGCGGCGCCGCTGGCGAGCACTACAAGCAGCAGTTGATCGCCGCCAACATCGACACGGTGTTCGTGGTGTGCGGGCTGGACGCGGATTTCAATCCGCGCCGGATCGAGCGCTACCTGTTGCTGGTGCGCGGCGGCGCCGAGCCGGTGATCGTGCTGACCAAGGCCGACGAAGCCGTCGCCGCCGACCCCAACGCGATCGAAGCGGCGATCGCCAGCCTGGCCGAACTGGCCCAGGGCGTGGCGATCCGCGCGGTCAACGCGCGCGACCGCGACGGCAGCGTCGAGGCGATGGCGCCGTGGGTGCAGCCCGGACGCACGGTGGTCTTGGTCGGTTCTTCCGGTGCCGGCAAATCGACCCTGACCAACAGCCTGCTCGGCATCGAGCGGATGAAGACCGGCGCGGTGCGCGAGAGCGACGCGCGCGGCCGTCATACCACCACCCATCGCGCGCTGATTCCGTTGCCGTCGGGCGCGTGCCTGATCGATACGCCGGGGATGCGCGAGCTCAAGCCGACCGGCGAGGAAGACATCGGCGAGAACTTCAGCGATGTCGAGGCCTTGGCCGAGCAGTGCAAGTTCCGCGATTGTTCGCACAACCGCGAACCCGGCTGCGCGGTGCGCGAGGCGATCGAAAGCGGCAAGCTGGATCGGCAGCGGTTCGCCAACTATCTGAAGCTGCGCGAGGAAGTCGCAGGGGCGGCCAACAAGCTGGCTACGCGGCGTGCGCAGAACGCCAGCGACAAGGTGATCGGCAAGGCCTACAACAAGCGGCTGGACGATAAGTATGGGCGGCATTGAGCGGGTGGAGTCGTGCGGGGTGGAGCAAATCCCCCCTGCCCCCCTTTTTCAAAGGGGGGAACAGCAGGAGCGGGCGTCGGTGCGCGCGACTCACTTCCCAGGTCGCCTCCCCCCTTTGAAAAAGGGGGGCAGGGGGGATTCGCTTTTGCCGCTTTCCCCGCGTCACCCACTTCCCCAGGCCACCGCATGAGCGCCCCAAGCTCCGACCTGCGCCCGGACATCCAACACCACGCCGCCCTGGACGCGCGCATGGTCCGCGCCGCGCGCGGCATCAAACTGCTGACCATGGCCAGCTGGCCGGCCGGTCTGGAACACGCCTTCCTCGCCGACTACGCCCGCGGCGCCGCGGTGTTGCCGGTGATCGATTACGCCAAGCACGACTTCAGCGAAGTGCGCGCCGAACTCGAAGCGATCGCGAGCGAAGCCGACCGCGACCATCCGCTCGGCGAGTACCTGATCGAATCCGCGCACTCCTGGAGCGTGGCCGCGCAATTGCTGGAATGCCTGGGCACCCCCGCGGTCACCGATTACTCGGTGCAATTGTTCGGCAAGCCCGACGCCGCCTTGCCCGGGCAGGGCCCGAGCACGCGCGAAGCCGCCAACCACTTCATCTCCATCGCCAACGAACTCGACCGCGAACTGATGTCGCCGGCCGAAACCGTGGAAATCTCCGCCACCGCGCTGAGCCTGCAACTGCAGCGCGATCTGGACGACTACTTCGACGCCCGCGTGATCGATGTCGTGCTCGACCCGGACCTGATCGCCAAGGCCGCCGCCGGCGCCACCCGCATCCGCCTGCGCAGCGGCGCGGCGTTCAGCGATTACGACCGCCACCAATTGCTCCAGCACGAAGCCTTCGTGCATTCGCTGACCGCGCTCAACGGCCGCGAACAACCGGTGCTGCCGAGCCTGGCGCTGTCCTCGCCGCGCAGCACCGCGACCCAGGAAGGCATGGCCACCTTCGCCGAGCAGATCACCGGCAGCATCGACATCGGCCGGATGAAGCGGCTGAGCCTGCGCATCGACGCGGTGGCGATGGCGCTGGACGGCGCCGACTTCATCGAAGTGTTCCGTTACTTCATCGACGCCGGGCAATCGCCGGCCGACAGTTTCGCCTCGGCCCAGCGCGTGTTCCGCGGCGTGCCCACCGGCGGCGGCGCGGCTTTCACCAAGGACACGGTGTACCTGCGCGGTCTGGTCGGCGTGCACACCTTCTTCCGCTGGGCCTTGCGCCAACAGAAACTGCACCTGTGCCGGTGGTTGTTCGCCGGCAAGATGACCCTGGGCGATGTGCAGCGCTTCGAGCCGCTGTTCCAGGAAGGCGTGCTGGCGCCGCCGCGCTGGATGCCGCCGTGGATCACCCGCGCCAATGGTCTGGCCGGGATGCTGGCGTTCTCGCTGTTCGCCAACCGGATCCGGTTGGATCAGATGGCCGAGGGCGATTTCAGCGAGATCGGCTGAGACCGCCGACGCGGCCGATCACGGTTTGGTCTTGCTGCGGTAAAGCACGACCTTCTTTTTCTTGGCCTCGACGATCATGTCCCCGCTCCATTCGCGCTCGTGATCGGCCGGGGCCGGATCGCCGTCGAACTGCAGCTTGCAGTCGTTGGGATAGGTGGCGTCGGGGTGGCGCTCGAAGGTCGCGCGATTGCATTTGGCGCTCTTGATCGCCTCGGTCTGGTCGGGTTCGTCGATGATCTCGTTGCCCTTGAACACCCGGCGGTTCGCTTCCCAGTACATGATGGCGCGGGCGATCTGGTTTAGATCGTAGCGGCCGAGAATCTTCACTTGCTTCGGGGTCGCCATGGCGATGCTCCGGGGTCAGGGGGTGATGCCGAACTTGGCGATCAAGGCATCGTTCATCGGCTTGGGATCGGTCTCGAACTTTTCCTCGCGCAGCTCGCCTAGCTCGTACTTCACCTGCAGGCGCTGGCCGGCGATGTCCGCCGGCAGCGGATCGACCGGCGATTGCGCGGCGATGTAGCCGTACAGCACCGGAATCGCCGAATCGGGCAGTTTGTCGACGAAGGCGTTCTCCCAGGTGGTCTGGTCGCGATAGGCCTTGATCTGCGCGGTGGACTTGTCGGTGATGGTCCTGAGCGTTTCGGTGCTCTTGATCTGTTGCTCCGACGCGGATTTCTGCACGCCGATGATGGCGCCGTTGAGGGTGCCGGCGTGGTAGTAGTTCAGCACGTCCGAGAGCGCGGCCTGGGCCGGATAGCGGCGGGGGCTGAGCTGCATGCCTTCGCGGATGGTCACCAGCTGGCTGGTGCGGTTAGCGTCCATCTGCGCGACCAAGGCGTCCAGCGTTCGATCGAGCAGATAGTCGCGGTCGTAGATCGTCTGTCCGCCCTGGATCAACGTCGACAGGGCGATGTAGTTGTCCTTGACCCCGACCGAATCGGTCAGGCTGGCGGCGACATTGGTCAGCAGCGACAAGGCGCCGGCGGTGGCCTTGGTGTGGCGGCGGTTGGAGACCAGCTCGTTGCGGAACTGCGCATAGCGGATGTCGCAGACCGCCAGCAGCTTGACGATGTTGGTGTCGCGCGCGCTCTGGTCGTCGCCGGACTCGATCAGGTTCTTGACCAGGGTGTCGGCGGCGAAACCGCCGTTGGCTTCCAGTTGCTTGGGCTTGACCAGCGGGTCGGGCGCACCGCGCAAGGTGGTGCACGCGGTCGAGCTCAGCGCGAGCACGGCGGACAGAACCAGCGCCGCCGGCGCCTTCCATAGCGTGAACATGTTTTCCCCCTGTCGCGGCGATCGGTTCGGTCGGCGCGCCGCTTCGCCAAGCGGCGCCCATTGGGGCGAACGTAAAGCCCGAACCAATCCGGACAATCGCCGTCACGCGCGGGGGAGCGGCGGCGATGGTCGTGCTCAGCCCATCTGCAAGCCGCCGTTGACCGCGTAATCGGCGCCGGTCACGAACGCCGCATCGTCGGAGGCCAGCCACGCGCACAGGCTCGCCACTTCCTCCGGTTTGCCCAGCCGCCGCACCGGCACCGAGGCGGCCAGACGGTCGAGCACATCGGGCGGGAACGCGCTGATCGCCGCGCTGGCCACATAGCCGGGCGAGAGCGTGTTGACGGTGACCCCGCGCGCGGCGAACTCCTGGGCCAGGGCGCGGGTGAAGCCGTGCATCGCGGCTTTGGCGGTGGCGTAGTTGACCTGGCCGATCTGGCCCTTCTGCGCACTGACCGAACCGATGTTGACGATCCGGCCCCAACCGCGCGCGGCCATGCCGTCGACCACCTGCTTGGTGATGTTGAACAAGGTGTGCAGGTTGCCGGCCATCACCGCGTTCCAGTCGTCGCGGGTCATCTGCCGGAACAACACGTCGCGGGTGCCGCCGGCGTTGTTGACCAGCACGTCGACCTCGCCGACCTCGGCCTTGACCTTGGCGAACGCGGCCACGGTGGAATCCCAGTCGGCGGCGTTGCCTTCCGAGGCGATGAAGTCGAAGCCCAGCTCGCGCTGCTCGCGCAGCCAGCCGGCCTTGCGCGGCGAATTGGGGCCGCAGCCGGCGACCACGGTGTGGCCGCTCTGCGCGAGCTTCTGGCAGATCGCGGTGCCCAGGCTGCCCATGCCGCTGGTGACGTATGCGATGCGAAGAGTCATGACATCAGATTCCTGTGGGTTGGCTTCC
>NZ_JBAMDI010000208.1:0-13006 GCF_036961695.1 Pseudomonas sp. CGJS7
CGACCGCGCCGCGGCGGCCAGTTCCGGGTACTCGTTGGGACGCGGCCCGGATTTTTCCCGCGGGCCCACCGGCACGATCCGGTGGGTCGGCGGCGGCGCGGTTTCGTCGATGCTGGCGTTGAACGACTTGCCGTCGTCCTTGCAGACGAAATGCATCACGTGGCGGCCGGCGGCGGCGGCGCGGATCAGCCCGCCGGTGGTGGCCCACACGCCGGAGATGTAGAAGTTGGACAGGCCGGGCATCACCGGGCCGTGCTTCTTGATCTCCTCTTCCATGGTCTCGCCGCTTTCCACGAACGGCTGCCAGCCCAGCACGGTGCCGTCGTAGTTGCCGGTGTAGCGCACCTGGGTCAGCGGGCTGGAAACGTCGCGCACGGTGATCGCGTCCTTCAGGCCCGGGTAGCGCTTCTCCAGCAAGCGCACCATCGCGTTGCTGACCTTGCGCTTGGCCGCGTGGTACTCGTGGCCGCGGCGTACCGGCAGGGTGTGCAGTTGCTCGCCCTTGCGCACCCGGCTGACTTGCTCGGGGCCTTCGTTGAGCGCGCGCCACGGCGCGATGTCGCAGAAGTAGGTGGCGTAGACGATGCTGTGGTCCTTCGGCGCCAGTTCCGGATAGTGCTGGCTGCGGAACTGCACGTTGATGCTGGGATGGCGGATGCCGAGCATCTCGGCCGCTTCTTCCTCTTCCAGCAGGTAGGTGGTGCAGGGCTCGCCCTCGGGGAAGGGCTTGTTGAGGCCGAGGAAGGTGATGAAGTAGCCCGGGAACACCATGTGCGGTTTTTCGATGGTCTCGGTGTAGAGCTTGCGATAGGTCTCGTTGAGGTACTTGCCCTTGAGGAACTTCATCAAGGTGGTGTGGCCGTCGGCGGCGGAGACCACGATGTCGGAGAAGATCTCGCGGCCGTCGCTGAGGCGGATGCCGACCGCGCGGTCGTTCTCGACCAGGATCTCCTCGACCTTGTGGTTGTAATGCACCTGGCCGCCCAGCCGCTGATAACGGCCCTCGATCGATTTGGCCAGACCCAGCGAACCGCCCTCGGGCACGCCGGCGGACAGGTTGGCGTGCGAGGCCAACTGGAAATAGAACGGCAGCACCGGGAAGTTCTGGTGCTTTTCGTAGAGGATGAAGTTGAAGGCTTCGCGCAGGAACGGGTCCTTGAACTTGGCCGAGTAGTCGGTCATCAGCACGCTGATCGATTTGCGGATCGCGTTGAAGTAAGGCACGAACGAGGCCAGCATCTTCCAGCGTTCCCAACGCCCCATCAGCCCGACCGGCTTGAGGAAGGGATACACCGCCAGCGCCTTGCGGAAGCTGCGCAGGCCCTTGATGAAGTCGCGGATCAGCTTGGCGTCGGCCGGCGAATGCTCCAGCAGGTGCGCTTCCAGGCGGTCGGGATCGGAATAGAAATAGATGGTGCGGCCGTTGGCGCCGCGGACGATGTTGAACACGTCGAAGTGGCGCATCTGCTTGCCTTGCAGCGCGCCCAGTTCCATCCAGATCTGGTGCATCTCATTGCCCGGGCCGTTGCCGAGCAGCCAGCTGATGCAGCAGTCGAAGGTGAAGTCGCCGCGCTCCCAGGCGGTGCAACAGCCGCCGGGGATTTCGTGCATTTCGAAGATCTGGGTCTTGTAGCCGTTCATCTGCGCGTAGCAGCCGGTGGACAAGCCGCCCAGGCCGGCGCCGATGATGATCATGCTTTCGCGGTTGGATTGCGTCTGCGCCATGGCAGGGCTCCTGTCAGACGGTCGTGGCGTGCAGGGCGGTCGCGGCTGCGAACGCGGGATCCTCGCCGCGCGGCGTGCGCGCGGGTCGGTCGATGGGCGGTTGCTTGTCGAGCTGCGGGAACTGGCCGAGCTTGTCGGTGTGCCAGGGCTCGGCGTTGGCGCTTTCGCGGGCTTCGAAGGTCCGGCCGAGTTCCTGGCACATGTACTGGACGACGAAGCGGCCGGTGGAAGCAGCGCGGATCAGCCCGCCCAGGCCGACCCATTGGCCGGCCATGTAGAAACCCTTGAGCCCGGGCAATTGCATGCGGCCCTTGTTGACCAGTTTGTTGGCCAGGTCCTCGGCGTCGCTGAAGGCCTTCCACGCCAGGATGCTGCCGTTGCTGTTGCCGGTGTAGCGCTTGGTGGTGGCCGGCGAGGCCACGTCGACCAGTTCGATCCGCTCGCCGATGCCCGGATAACGTTTCTCCAGGAACCCGCGAACGAATTCGCCGACCTGGCGTTTTTCCGCCCAATAGCGCTTGCGGTCTTCGGTGCGCAGCTTGCGCCAGTAGTTGAAGTCGCTGAAGTAGGTGCAATGGATCACCGAACGGCCGGGCGGGGCGAAGCCGTCGGAGTAGCGCGACCGCAGTTGCACCACGATGCTGTTCTGCAACGCGCCCGGCAGCTGCGCGCCTTCTTCCTGGCTGAGCATGTAGGTGGTGCTGTGCGAATCGTCGGGATCGAAATCGCCGTGCAGGCCGACGAAGGCCGAGACCACCGCCGGGAACAGGATCCCCGGCTTGTTGAGCATCTCATCGTAGAGCGTGTCGATGGTCGGGCTGGTGTATTTGCCTTCGAGCATGCCGTAGATGGTGGTGTAGCCGTCGGCGGCGGAGACGATGAAGTCGGCGTAGTGGCGGGCGCCGCCCTTGAGTTCCACCCCGACCGCGCGGTCGTTCTCGACCAGGATCTTGTCCACCCGCGAGCGGTAGCCGAAGGTGCCGCCGAGCGCGTTGTAGCGTTCTTCGATCGAACGCGACAAACCCAGCGAGCCGCCCTGCGGGAAACCGGCGTTGCGGTTGTGGGCGCAGGCCATGTTGTACAGGTACGGCAGCACCGGGAACGATTCGGGATCCTGGTAGAAGATGTTGCGGAACGCGCGCCGCAGCAACGGATCCTGGAAGCGGTCGGCGAAGTCGTGCATGGGCGTGGCGGCATTGCGCCAGAACAGGCGGAACGAGGGCAGGATCTCCAGCATCGTGCGCAAGCGTTCGCCCAGGCTCTTGAGCGGATCGGGCTTGAGGAACGGGTACATGTGGATGCGCACGAACCGGCGCAGGTCGGCGCAGAAGGCCTTGATCGGTTCGGCGTCGGCCGGCGAGATCTCCAGCAGGTGTTTTTCCAGGCGGTCGGGATCGTTGTAGAAGGTCACCGAGCGTCCGTGCTCGTCGACCACTTTGTTGAACATGTCGAAGTCGCGCACGCTCTTGCCGTCGAGCGCGCCGAGTTCGCGCCAGACCTGGTTGGCGTCGTTGCCTTCGCCGGTGCCGATCAGCCATTCGATGCAGTAATCGAAGATGTAGCCCTTGCGCGACCAGGCGGTGCAGCAACCGCCCGGCAGCACGTGGGTTTCGAAGATCCGCGATTCCATCCCGTTCATTTGCGCGTAGCAGCCGGTGGCCATACCGCCGACGCCGCCGCCGATCACGATCACCCGCGGTTTGCCGCCCGGACGCGGCGCGCGGTCGCTCCAGTCCGGGCCGGTGTCACGCGACATGGGTCTGTTCTCCGACCAGGATGTCGCGCGCCAACGCCGCGTTGAGTGCGATGTAGGTCTGATCGAGCATGTCGGCGTGCTTGCCGAAACCCTTGAACACCTGGCTGCGGGTGGTCGAGCTGCCATGCCAGGTGCCGCGCTGGCCGGTGCCGTAGAACACCAGCTTGTCTTCGTCGGAGATCACGCTGACCGGCGCTGCGATGGTGCCCAGGTTCGGGGTCTGGCTGCAGAAGCGGATGTAGTCCTTGGCCTGTTCCAGGGTGTCCTGGGCCAGCACTTCCGAACCGGTGTGCTTGCGCAGGTGCTCGGTGAGTTCGCGTTCGAAGGCTTCGAAGTGTTCGTTGCCCAGCTCGAAGGATTCCGGGATGCGGTAGGAATCCATGATCACCACGTTGGGCACTTCGCGGCCGCGGCGTTCGAGCTCCTTGGCCACTTCGAAGGCCAGATTGCCGCCGAGCGAATAGCCGAACAGGGTGCAGTGGCCGTCGGGCGCGTGGATCGATTCGATCAGGTCGGCGTAGCTGGCGACCTTTTCGTCGCCGAGGATGTAGTTGAACGAAACGAACTCGTACTCGGGCATGTGCACCGCGAGCTGGCGATAGACCAGACCGTGGCCGCCGGCCGGCGGGAAGCAGAAGATGGTCTGCTCGTGGCCCTGGCCCTGGTTGAAGCGCAGGTAGGGCTGGGCGCCGGCGACCCGGCCCAGGCTGATCGCTTCGACCGTCTTGGCCATGCCGTGCAAGGTGGTGACCTTGAACAGCTGGCTCACCGCGATGGCGATGTTGAACTCGGTCTGCAGGTTGTAGATCAGTTCGATCAGCTTGATCGAGCTGCCGCCGACTTCGAAGAAATCGTGCTGCAGGCCGACCTGCTCCAGACCCAGCAACTGCTTCCAGTGCTCGGCCATGCGCACTTCGTACAAGGTCACCGGCGCTTCGAACGCGTCCTCGGTTGCCGCGTCGGGCGCCGGCAACGCGGCCACGTCGACCTTGCCGTTGGCCGACAGCGGCAGCGCGTCGAGCTGGACGTAGTGGGTCGGGATCATGAAGGTCGGCAGATACGCGGCCAGATGCTCGCGCAGCGCGCGCCAGTTCAAGACCTCGCCGGCGTCGGCGGCGACGCAGTAGGCGCACAGCGCGGTCTCGCCGCGCGCGTCCTCGCGCACGCTGATCACGGTCTGGCCGATCGCCGGCCAGGCGGCGAGCTGCGATTCGATCTCGCCGATCTCGACCCGGTGGCCGCGCACCTTGACCTGGTTGTCGGCGCGGCCGATCAGCTGGACTTCGCCGTCGGCGCTCCAGCGCGCCAAGTCGCCGCTGCGGTAGACGCGGATGCTTTCGCCGCCGCTGCCCAGCGGCAGGTTCTGGAAGCGCTGCTCGGTCTGCGCATCGTCGCCGACATAACCCGCGCTGACGCCGCCGCCGCCGATCCACAACTCGCCCGGCACGCCCGCGGGCACCGGTTGCTGCTGCGCATCGAGGATGTACAGCGCGCTGTTGGGGAACGGCCGGCCGATCGGCACCATCCGGCTGGCTTCCAGATCGGCGGCGTCGCCCTCGAAGTAGGTGCTGTCGATGGTGGCTTCGCTGAGGCCGTAGGAATTGATCACCCGGGTGTCGGCGCCGGCCAGCGCGCGCAGGCGCCGGTATTCCTCCACCTTCCACACGTCCGAACCGACGATCAGCAGGCGCATGAAGTCCAGCCGCTCGCCTTCGCGTTCGCAGTAGTCCATGACCCCGCGCACCACCGCCGGCACGAACTCGGCGGCGTCGACCTGCTGCTCGCGCATGATCTTGTACAGGCGCTGGGTGTTGAACAGCAGTTCGCGGGTGATCAGCACCAGGGTGCTGCCCGAGCACAAGGCGCGGACCAGGTCGCCTGCGAACACGTCGAAGGAGAAGCTCGCCATCTGCAGATGGGCGTGGGTTTCATCCAGCCGGTACTCGCGCTCCCAGCCCGCATAGGCCGAAGCCAGATTGGCGTGGGTGACCCGCACGGCCTTGGGCTTGCCGGTGGAACCGGAGGTGTAGATGACGTAGGCGGCGTCGTCGAGCGCGACCTGGAATTGCACCGGCGAGGCGTCGGTGTCGGCGTCGGCGATCAAGTGCAGATCGTCGGGCGTGAGCACTTCGCCGTTCCAACCCGACAGGCGTTCGCGGCGTTCTTCATCGACCACCGCGAAGCGCGCGCCGGCATGGCTGGCCATGTAGGCCAGACGTTCGGCCGGATAGTCCGGATCCAGCGGCAGGTAGGCGCCGCCGGCCTTGAGCACCGCGAGCAGGGTGACGATCAGTTCCGGCGACTTGTCCAGGCACAGCGCCACCACCGTGCCGCCGGCGACGCCCAGCTCGCGCAGCTTGCGCGCCAGGCGGTTGGAGCGGCGCTCCAGTTCGCCGTAGCTGAGCTGGCGGGTGACGCCCGATTCGCTCGGCGCCGACACCGCGATGCTGTCGGGCTTGGCCTTGGCGATATCGGCGATCAATTGCTGCACCGGACGCAGCGCCTCGGCGGTTTCTTCCGCGCCGCTCCACTGTTCCAGCACCTGCCGGCGTTCGTCGCTGCCGAGCAGTTGCAACTGGGCGATCGAGGCCGCGGCCGGCACCCGGGTCAGTTCGTCGAGCAGGTGCACGTAGTGCCCGGCCAGGCGCTGCACGGTCTGCGGCAGGAACAGGTCGGTGTTGTACTTGAAGACGCAGTGGAAACGCTGGTCGGCTTCGTCCTCGTACGCGGACAGAGTCAGATCGAACTGGCCTTCTTCCTCGGGCAGTTCGATGTATTCCAGGCGGTAGCCGTACTTCTCGGTCGCGACCTTGTGCGCGAGCAGGATGAACATCGCCTGGAACACCGCCGAGCGGCTGGGATCGTGTTGCAGGCCGAGCTTCTCGACCAGCAGCACGAACGGGTACTCCTGATTGTCCAGGCCGTTGAGCACGATCTGCTGCACCTGCGCCAGCAGCTCCGACACGCTCGGCTGCGCCGACAGATTCACGTGCAGCGGCAGCGGGTTGACGAAGTAACCGTAAACTTGCGCGAATTCCTCCTGGGTGCGGCCCATCACCGGGCTGCCGACGATCACATCGTCCTGGCCGGTGTAGCGGTGCAGCAGCACGTAGTAGGCCGCCAGCAGCACCATGAACACGGTCACGCCGTTCTCGCGCGCCAGACTGTGGATGCGCGCGCTGAGTTCGCCGTCGAGGGTGAAGAACTCCGAGGCGCCGTTGTGGGTCTGCACGATCGGGCGCGGCTTGTCGGTCGGCAGCGCCAGGATCGGCACTTCCTCGGGCAAGTGGCTCTTCCAGTATTCGAGCATCTTGCCGGCTTCGCGACCGGCCAGGAATTTGCTCTGCCAGTTGTAGAAGTCCAGGTACTTCGAGCGCACCGGCGCCAGTTCGACCTTCTCGCCGCGGCGCAGGCCTTCGTAGATCGCCAGCAGTTCTTCGATGAAGGTGAAGGTGGAGATCGCATCGGAAATGATGTGATGCACCGCCTTCATGATCACCCAGCGGTCCTTGCCGCGCTTGAACAGGCGGAAGCGCACCAGGGCGTCGTGTTCCAGATCGTAGGGCTTGCGGTACTCGCGGATGATCTGCTGGTAGATCTCGTCCCAGCTCTTGTCCTGGGCGTCGAACAGGGCCAGATCGTACTTGGCCTCGGCCGAGATCTTCTGCACCGCCTGGCCGCGGTCGAGCATGAAGTTGGCGCGCAGGCTGGGATGGCGCGCGATCAGCGCGCGCACCGCTTCGAACATCAACTCCGGTTCCAGCTCGGTGCGCACCTCGACCGCGCCGCCGATGTTGTAGGCGAACCCGTCCGGGTTGAGCTGCTTGAGGAACCACAGCGCGTTCTGGTTCTGGGTCAGCGGGTACTGGGTTTCGTCGCTGTGGGCGATGTATTGCGAGCTGCCGTCGTCCTCATCGCCGGCGGCGACCAGATCGACCAGCGCGGCATGCAGTTGCTCGCCCAGGGTGCCGATGGTCGAGCTGCTGAGCAGGGTCACCACCGGCAGCGCGACCTTGAGCTCGGTGTGGATGCGCGCGCGCAGTTCCATCGCCAGCAGCGAGTCCAGGCCGAGCGCGTTGAGGCTGGCGTCGGCGTCGATCTGCTCGTGCTTGATCCGCATGACCTGCGCGATCAAACCGTGGAAGCGCTCGTTGAGCAGGCTCCAGCGGCCGTCGGCGTCGGCGTCGCGGAACGCCTCGACGAAGCTGCCGTGCTCGCCGCCGCTGTGGCTGGCGCCGCGCTTGGCCAGTTCGGTCACCAACGGCGGCGGCGAGGCGTACCAGGCCAGGAAGATCGGCCAATCGACTACGGTGGCGACCAGCAACTGGGCGCGGTCCTGGCCGATCACGCGTTCGAGCACGTCCATGCCCGCGTCGGGCGAGAGCGAGCTCATGCCGCGGCTGTTGCGGTAGTGATCGATCAGGCCGAGTTCTTCGATCATGCCGGTGGCCCACGGGCCCCAGTCCAGCGCCAGCGCCGGCAGCCCTTGGGCGCGGCGGTGGTGGGCGAGGGCGTCGAGGAAGGCGTTGCCGGCGGCGTAGTTGCTTTGCCCGGCGGTGGTCACCAGCGAGGCGATCGAGGCGAACAGCACGAAGTGTTCGAGCGGTTGGTCGGCCAGGTACTTGTGCAACAGCCAACCGCCGACCACCTTGGGCTCGTACACCGGGTCGAAGCTGTCGCGCTCCATCTCCGCCAGTAAGGTGTCGCGGACTTGTCCGGCCAGATGGAAGGCGCCGCGGATCGGCGGCAGGTCGCGCTGACGGTAATCGGCCAGCCAGCCGCGCAATGCGCCTTCGTCGGTGATGTCGAGCTGGGCCAGGATCGGCTCGGCGCCGAGGCGTTCGAGTTCCTTGAGGAAGCGCACGTTGCGGCCGACGGTGGTGTCCGGATCGGTGTCGCGCCACTGCGCGCGCGGCGGCAGCTTGCTGCGGCCGACCAGGATCAGCTTGCGCGCGCCGCGCTTGACCAGGGTGCGGCACAGCAGCCGGCCGAGCGCGCCGAACGCGCCGGTGACCAAGTAAGCACCGTCGCTTCGCAACCGCAGCGGCAGCGGCCTGGTTAGTTCTGTAGCCGGCAATAACCTTCCCGTGTAGCGCTTGCCGTTGCGCAAGGCGATTTCGTCTTCGTCGACCGCCAGCACTTCGCGGCGCAACTGCGCCGCTTCGGCCACGCGCACGGCCGGGTCGTGATCGGCGGTCAGCGCCAGATCGATCAGCTTGCCGCGCTGGGCCACCAATTCCTGATACCACAGCACCCGGCCGATGCCCCAGGCCGGCGCGCCCAGCGGTTCGACCGCATCGCCGCGGGTCACCGCCTGGGTGCCGCGGGTGACGATGTGCAGACGTCCGTGCGGATGCGCCGCGCTCAGCGCCTGGCTCAGCGCGATCAGCGAGTAAGCGCCGCGGCTGTTGCCGTTGTGCAGGCCGCGCGCGTCGACTTCATCGAGCGTGGGTTGATCCAGATTCCACAGGTGCACGATCCGCTCGAAGCGGCCGACGCCGTGCTTGTCCAGATCGGCGAACAAACGCTGCAGATCCTTGAGCGCGCCCGGCGTCACCGAGGATTCGCGCAGGTCTTTCTCCAGCTTGTAGCGCTTGCCCGGACGCACCAGATGGGCGCGCTCGCCGCGGTCGGCGGCCAGCGCGGCCAGTTCGTCGCCGACGCCGCTTTCGTCGGCGAAGATCAGCCACGCGCCGGTGTCGCCGCCTTCCTCGGCGGCCGCCGGTTCGCCCAGTTCGATCCACTGGGTTTCGGCCAGCCAATTGTCGATGGTGCTCAGGCCGACTTTGGCCGAGGCGTTTTCGACGTTGGCGGCGCGGAAGCCGCTGACCTTGCCGAGCGGCGCGCCGTGTTCGTCGTAGACGTGGATGTCGCCGATCAGCTCATCGCCGCCGTCGAAGGTGATCCGCGCGTGCACCCACAGGGCGCGGTCGCCGATCGCGTCGGTGCGCACTTCCTGGATCGACAGCGGCAGGCGGATGCCGGTGTCGGCGGCGTCGCCGTTCTGGCGTTGCAGGATTTGCGGGGTCAGCAGCGCCTGGAAGCAGGCGTCGAGCATCGCCGGGTGGAAATGATGCTCGGCCGCGCCGCCTTGCAGTTGTTCGGTCGGCGCGATCCGCGCCAGCGCTTCGTCGGCGCCGACCCAGACTTCCTCGATGCCCTGGAACGCCGGGCCGTAGTGATAGCCCATCGCGGCGAGCGAGTCGTAGCAGGCCGAACGCGCCAGATACAGCGGCGTGCGTTCGCGCACCGCGCGCAGATCCAGCGGCGCGCCGTCGCGGCGGCCCTGGCTGGCGCGGATGCTGCCGCTGGCGTGCAGGGTGCGCTCCTGGCCGTCGGCGGCGAGGGTGGAGACGTTGAAGGCGGCGCCGTCGGAGGAGAACGACAGCTGCGTGGCGACGGCTTCGCTGTCGGGCAGGAACAAGGCCTTGCGCAATTCGATGTCGGCGATCGCGGCCGAGGCGCCGCCGGTCATCGCGCGCACCGCTTGCGCGGCCATTTCGATATAGCCCGCGGCCGGGAACAGCACGTTGCCCTGGATGCGGTGGTCTTGCAGATACGGCTGATGCTCGGCGTCCAGCCGCGCTTCCCAGGTCGGTTCGGCATTGGCCATGCGCCGGCCCAGCAGCGGGTGGTCGAGCTGGCCCAGGCGGATCTGTTCGACCGGACGCGGCTCGACCCAATAGCGGTCGCGCTTGAACGGATAACGCGGCAGGGTGATGTGGCGGCCGCGCGGATGCAGCGCGTTCCAGTCGATCGCCACGCCCAGGTTGTGCAGCGTCGCCAGCGAGGCGGCGAAGCGCGCGGCTTCGTCTTCCTGGCGGCGGATCGAGGGAACGCTCTTGGCGCCGAGGCCGCGCGCGCTGAAGCATTCGTTGATCGAGTGGCCCAGCACCGGATGCGGGCCGATTTCCAGGAACAGGTCGAAGCCGTCGTCGGCCATCTGGTCGATCGCGGCGCGGAAGCCGACGCTGTTGCGCACGTTCTCCCACCAGTAGCTCGCGTCCAGCTCATGGCCCTGGGCGATGCCGGGCTTGGCGGTCATGTACAGCGGCAACTGCGCCGGATGCGGCGCCAGCCCGTCCAGGCATTGCAGCAATTCGTCCTTGATCAGATCCATCTTGGCGCTGTGGTACGGCACGCGCACGGTCAGGAACTTGGCGAACAGTTGTTCGGCCTGCAGCTTGGCGGCCAGTTCGGCCAGCGCGTCCTGATCGCCGGCCAGGGTGATCGCGGTGGGGCTGTTGACCGCCGCCACCGAGACGCGGTCGCCGTACGGCGCCACGCGCTTGAGCGCTTCGGCCTCGCTCAGGCTGACCGCGAGCATGCTGCCGGTGTCGACCAGCTTCTGCTGCAGGCGGCTGCGGTGCACCACCACCTTGACCGCTTGTTCCAGGGTGTAGACGCCGGCGGCGTAGAACGCGGCGACCTCGCCGGTGCTGTGGCCGACGATCGCGTCGGGCACGATGCCCTTGGCCCGCCACATCGCCGCCAGCGCGATCTGCACCGCGAAGTTGGCCGGCTGCGCCAGCCAGGTGTCGCTCATCTTCGAATCGGCTTCGGCCGCGTTCATTTCCTCGATCAGCGACCAGTCCACGTGCTTGGACAGTTCGCGGTCGCACTGCTCGATCACCTCGCGGTAGATCGGATCGTGCTCGAACAACTGCCGGCCCATCGCCCACCACTGCGGGCCCATGCCGGTGAACACCCAGGCCAGCTTGGGCGTGGCGGCGCCGCGGCGTTCGTCGGCGACGATGTGCGGATGCGCCTGGCCTTGTTCGAACTCGGCCAGGCGTTGGTCGAGCGCTTCGCGGCTGTCGTAGACGATGGACAAACGCGCGTCCAGGTGCTGGCGGCGGTGGGCGAGGGTGTGGCCCAGATCGTCCAGCGAAATGGCGGCTTCGCCTTCGCGCGCCAACTCCGCGCGGATGCCGGCGACCAACTCGGGGAACGCCGCCGCGTCGCGCGCGGTCAGCGGCAGGATGTTGTAGCCGCCGCTGACGCCGCCGGCGTGCGCGGCGTTGTCGTGCGCGGTCGCTGCGGCGACCTCGCGGCGCGGCGCTTCTTCCAGCACCACATGCGCGTTGGTGCCGCCGAAACCGAACGAATTGACGCCGGCGCGGGCCGGGCCGTCGTGTTCCGGCCAGGCGGTGAGCTGCGTCGGGATCTGGTACGGCATCGACGCCAGATCGATGTCCGGATTGACCGTTTTCAGGTTGATGTGCGGCGGAATGGTCTTGTGCTTGAGCGCGAGCGCGGTCTTGATCAAACCGGCGACGCCGGCGGCGGCTTCGGTGTGGCCGATGTTGGTCTTGACCGAACCGACGAAGCACTTCGCCCCGGGCTCGCGGCCGATCGCCAGCGCGCGGCCCAGCGCCTTGGCCTCGATCGGATCGCCGACCGGCGTGGAGGTGCCGTGCGCTTCCATGTACTGCAGGCTGCCCGGTTCGATCCCGGCTTCCTCGCACACGCGCTTGATCAACGCGACCTGCGCATCGGGATTGGGCACGGTGATGCCGTTGCTGTGGCCGTCCTGGTTGACGCCGCTGGCCAGGATCACCGCGTAGATCGGATCGCCGTCGCGCAGTGCATCGTCCAGGCGCTTGAGCGCGACGATGCCGACGCCTTCGGCGCGCACGTAACCGTTGGCGGCCGCGTCGAAGGTGCGCGACTTGCCTTCCGGCGACAGGAACCCGCCCTTGGTCTCGGCGATGGTGTACTGCGGGGTCATGTGCAGCAGGGTGCCGCCGGCCAGGGCCAGGCTGGTCTCGCGCCGGCGCAGGCTGTGGCAGGCCAGGTGCACGGCGACCAGCGAAGAACTGCAGGCGGTGTCGATCGACAGACTGGGGCCGCGGAAGTCGAAGCAGTACGAGATGCGGTTGGACGCCATCGTCATCATCGTGCCGGTGGCGGTGTGCGCGGCCAGCGTGTCGAAGCTCAGATCGGCGAACTGGACGATCTTGTAGTCCAGGGTGAACGCGCCGACGAACACGCCGATGTCCTTGCCGGCCAGTTCCAGCGGCTTCTGGCCGCCGTCTTCCAGCGCTTCCCAGGCCACTTCCAGCAGCTTGCGCTGCTGCGGATCCATGTAGTCGGCCTCGCGCGGGCTGATGCCGAAGAAGGCCGGATCGAATTCGTCGAAACCGTCGATGTAGCCGCCGCGCCCGCCGACCAGACGGCCGGGCTTGCTCTTGTCGGCGCTGCCCAGGGTCTTGACGTCGTAGCGGTTGAGCGGGGTGTCGGTGAGGCAGTCCTTGCCCTCGATCAGGTTCTGCCAGAACGCGCGATGGTCGCTGGCGCCGCCGGGCAGGCGGCAACCGATGCCGACGATGGCGATGCGGTCTTCGATCGATTTCGGCGTGGCCTGCGTCGCTGCATCGGCTGCGGCGGCGTGGGCCGCGGCGTCGTCGTTCGGGGCTTCGCTGGAGGCGGTCTTCTTGCTGGAGTCCGTCATGATCGAGTCCTTAGTTATTGCGTGGCCGGCGTAGAGGGTGGGTGCGGTAGGGAAGGGCGTCTGGCGATCAC
>NZ_JBAMDI010000209.1:0-12647 GCF_036961695.1 Pseudomonas sp. CGJS7
AGGCAGTGCCCAGTTCGCTACCGTCGGCAGCCACGATGCGCACGGTGCTGCCCGGTTCGGCACGGCCGGTGACAACGCTGCCGTCCGCGCTCACGGCCAGTTCGGTCGGTGCGGCAGGGGCGGTGATGTCGGGCGCGTTGATTTGTGCGGGCAGCGAGGAAACGCCGCCGTCATCGATGGCGACCACGTCCAGCAGTTCGCCGTCGGCTTGTGCGGGATTCAGTTCGATGCTGAAGCTGCCATCGGCGTTGGCAATGGCACTGCCAATCAGAGTGCCGTTGGCGTCATGCACTTCCACACGGCTGCCGGCCGGCGCGGTACCGGTGAGGGTGGTGCCATCAGCATTGATGGCCAGATTGC
Organism: Pseudomonas sp. CGJS7; assembly: GCF_036961695.1. Taxonomy (NCBI): domain Bacteria; kingdom Pseudomonadati; phylum Pseudomonadota; class Gammaproteobacteria; order Pseudomonadales; family Pseudomonadaceae; genus Pseudomonas; species Pseudomonas sp. CGJS7. Next base: position 361 of record NZ_JBAMDI010000209.1, read on the forward strand.
TCGGGCTGTCGGGCGCAGTGGTCAGCGGTACGTCGTACTCAGTAGCCACCGAAGCATTGCCGCTTGGGTCGGTCTGCACCAGGCTCAACTGCTCGCCCGGCTGCGCCGCCGGATCCAGATCGATCAGGAAGGTGCCATTGGCTCCCACAACACCTGTGCCGATCACGGTGCCACTGGCATCGCGCACCTCAACAGTGGCGCCGGGTTCGCCGCGACCGCTCAGGGCCAGGCCGTCAGCGCCGACGGCAATGTTGCTCACCGCATCGGGCGGGGTAATGTCCGGCGCATCGAATTGCAATGGGGCAGAGGCGTTACCGTCAGCATCCACCAAGCGTACGTCGAGTGCTTCGCCGTTGGCCTGGGCAGGCGACAGGGTGAGGCTGAATAGGCCGTCGGCACCGACGACACCAGTACCGATGACAGCACCGTTGGCATCGCGTACTTGCACGGTAGCGCCGGGCTCGCCGCGACCGGTGAAGGTGACACCATCGGCCAGGGCCAGGTCAGTCGGTTGAGCGGGCGGCAGCAAGTCGGCCGAAGTGACCGAGCCCGGCTGGGATACGTTGCCGGCGGCATCGGTGAGGGTGACTTGCAAGGTGCTGCCGTCGTTCACGGCAGGGTCCAGGGTGACGGTGAAGGTGCCATCTGCAGCGACGGTGCCTGTCGCGAGGATGTTGCCGGCCGCGTCACGCACCTGCACGGCAGTGCCGGCTTCGCCTCGACCACTGAGTTGGCTGCCGGCAAGGCCGATCACCAGATTGGTCGGTGCTTCAGGCGGGGTGGTATCGCCGCCATCGATGTCTGGGGCCGTGACCGAGCTGGCAACGGAAGTGTTGCCAGCGGCATCTGTCGCGGTGGCCTGCAGGACTTCGCCATCAACCTGTGGTGGGTTGAGGTTGAGGCTGAACACGCCGGTCGGGCCGACCACGGCAGTGCCCAATTCGGTGCCGTCGGCAGCCACGATGCGCACGGTGCTGCCCGGTTCGGCACGGCCGGTGATCACGCTGCCGTCCGCGCTCACGGCCAGTTCTGTCGGTGTGGCAGGGGCGGTGATATCCGGTGCGGTGATTTGGGCGGGCAGCGAGGAAACGCCGCCGTCATCGATGGCGACCACGTCCAGCAGTTCGCCGTCGGCTTGTGCGGGATTCAGTTCGATGCTGAAGCTGCCATCGGCGTTGGCAATGGCACTGCCAATCAGGGTGCCGTTGGCATCATGCACTTCCACACGGCTGCCAGCCGGCGCGGTACCGGTAACGGTGGTGCCATCAGCATCGATGGCCAGATTGCTCGGGCTGTTGGGCGCGGAGGTCAGTGGGACGTCGTACTCGGTAGCCACGGACGCATTGCCGCTTGTGTCGGTCTGCACCAAGCTCAACTGCTCGCCCGGCTGCGCCGCCGGATCAAGATCAATCAGGAAAGTGCCATTGGCTCCCACAATACCCGTGCCGATCACGGTGCCACTGGCATTGCGCACTTCAACGGTGGCGCCGGGCTCGCCGCGACCGCTCAGGGCCAGGCCGTCAGCGCCGACGGCAATGTTGCTCACCGCATCGGGCGGGGTAATGTCCGGCGTATTGAACTGCAATGGGGTAGAGCTGTTACCGGCGGCATCCACCAAACGCACGTCGAGTGCTTCACCATTGGCCTGGGCAGGCGACAGGGTGAGGCTGAACAGGCCGTCGGAACCGACAACACCGGTGCCAATCAGGTTGCCGGCTGCGTCGCGCACCTGCACGGTAGCACCAGGCTCACCGCGACCGGTGAAGGTGACGCCTTCGGCCAGGGCCAGGTCGGTCGGTTGTTCAGGGGCTGTAGTATCAGGGGTGTCGACGTCCGGTGCCGTGATGCTGGCAACTGGCGAGCTATTGCCTGCCGCGTCTGCAGCGCTGACCTCCAGGGCCTGGCCGTCGCTTTGTGGCGGTTGCAGGGTGATGCTGAACTGGCCGTCCGCACTGGCCACCGCAGTGCCCAGCAATACGCCACCTGCGCCTCGTACGGATACCGTCGAGCCGGGCTCGGCACGACCGGTGAGGGTGTTACCCTGCTCATTGATTGCCAGGTCGGTCGGCGCCAGTGGTGCAGTTGCGTCCGGTGCAGTGACAGTGCCAGGCGCCGAGACATTGCCGGCGGCGTCGGTCAGGGTGACATCAAGGTTTTCGCTGTTGATCTGCGGCGCATTCAACGTCACCTCGAAGATGCCGTCGGCACCCACTGTGCCGCTGCCGATCAGGTTGCCGGCGGCGTCGCGGATGTTCACCGTGGTGCCTGCTTCGCCACGGCCGGTCAGACGCAGGCCATCCGGTGAAACCAGCAGGTCGATTGGCGTGGCCGGTGCGCTGGTGTCGGGGTCGGAACCGCCGCTGCTGCCCCCGCCTCCATTGTCCGCCGCTGCTGCTGCGCCGCCCACGCCCAGCAGGCTGAGCCCGGCAATCGCCCAAGTTGGCATGGCGCTGCCTGCAGTACCGATGCCTGCGACCAGTTCGTCCAGCGAGGCCACTTCTTCGAAGGTGAAACCGGTGAACGCTGCCGCATCGTACTGGGCATGCCACAGGGTGCCGTCTTCGCCGACGAAGACCATATCGCTGCCGACCCCGGCCTGGTCCACGGCGAAGAAGTTACCGATGGTGACCTTTTCCCCCGACTTCAGGGTGACGATCAGGTCCTGCCCGCGCTGGGTGACCGTGGCCACTTTGTCTGGAGATACCGGTATCTGCACGACGCTGGGTGCTTTGAGATTGATATTGCCCCAGGCGCTTTGAGTGGCGACTTCGGATTGCTTATCGGCGACGACGATGTTGTCCATGGATGCTCCCTGCTGATATCCGGATCCCCCGGCCCGAGTGTTCGGGCCACAACCGGCGTAACAGAGCCCTGTCAGGGGTTTTACGCACAGCCTCGACCAGGCAGTCGACAAACGGGTGGTTAGGGAGATATAGCAGCCGGTGGGGAAGCAACCAGATGGCTTTCTGGGTTAATCCTTTGGTAGAAAAGCCTCAGCGAAGCCCAAGCCTGCGGGCCAAACGGCTCAGGTTTGCGCGGTCCAGACCGAGTTCGCGGGACGCTGCTGCCCAGTTGTCCTGATGCCGCTGCAGGCAGGCTTCGATCACCTGTCGTTGGTAAATATCGACGGCTTCACGCAAGCCGCCTTCAGGCGGGGCGACTACTTGCTGCGGTGCAGCGGGGGAGGGCAGCGTGCCTGGCGTGGCTGCCGACACACGCAGGTCCAGGTCGATGGCTTCGAGGGTGAGGATACGTGGCCGATCAGGGTGCTGGCCCAGCGCCTTGAGTGCCGAGCGGCCGATCAGGTGTTCCAGTTCGCGCACATTGCCTGGCCAGTCGTAGGCGATCAACGCGGCTTGGGCCTCATGGCTCAGGCGCAGGCTGTTCAGGCCAAGCCGTGAACGGTTCTGTTCGAGGAAGTAGCCCGCCAATAGCAGCACGTCACGCCCACGTTCGCGCAACGGTGGCACGTGCAGCGGGTATACGCTGAGGCGGTGATAGAAGTCGGCGCGGAAGTTGCCCGTACGCACCTCTGCAGCCAGGTCGCGGTTGGTCGCGGCGATCAGGCGTACGTCCACCCGGTGCTCGCGGTCCGAACCCAGGCGCTGCAGTTGGCCGCTTTGCAGCACGCGTAAAAGCTTGGCCTGGACCGTCAGCGGCAGTTCGCCCACTTCGTCGAGGAACAGTGTGCCGCCGTTGGCCAGTTCGAACTTGCCGCGGCGCTCGCCATGCGCGCCGGTGAAGGCGCCGCGCACATGGCCGAACAGTTCGCTTTCCACCAAGGTGTCGGGCAGGGCGGCGCAGTTGAGGCTGACCAGCGGCTTGTCGGCGCGGCTACTGGCCCGGTGCAGGGCCTGGGCCACCAGCTCCTTGCCGACCCCGGTTTCGCCGGTGATCAGCACGGTCAGGTCGCTGCTGCCGACCAGACGAATTTCCTCCACCAGGCGTTTGTGTGCGGCGCTCTGGCCAATCAGCTCTCTATCCTGGCCGCTGGCCTGGCGGTAGAGCTCGGCGCGATGGTGTTCGTCTTCGGCGCGCAGGGCCAGGTGCTCGATACGCTCGGCCACGGTAACGGTGGCGGCAGCCAGGCTGGCAAAGGCCTGCAGGGCATCCAGCTCCAGGCTCTGGAACTGCCCGGGGGTGAGGGCGTCGAGGGTGACCAGGCCCCATGGGCGCTCATCGACCATCAACGGGCAGCCCATGCAGTCGTGCACTTCAAGGTCGGCATCGGGGGCATTGACCAAACCATCGTAGGGGTCGGGCAGTTCGGAGTCGCTGGCAAAACGGGTGGGTTCCGGGCGGCTCAGCAGTATCTGGAAACGCGGGTGCTCGCTGACCCGAAAGCGCCGGCCGAGGGTGTCGGGGCTAAGGCCATCCACTGCCAGCGGCACCAGCCATTCACCATCCAGTCGCAGCAGTGCTGCAGCATCGCACGGCAGCAGGCCGCGCATGGCTTGCAACAGGCGGCGGTAGCGTTCCTGGTCGGGCAAATCGCGGGACAGGTCGCTGACCAGAGGCAGCAGGGTGGTGAGCAGTGGCTTTGTAGTCATAAGGACTCCTGTGGGTCGATATGACTATACGCAGGGGTGGGTCGTTTTGACATGACCTGCATCAAACCCCTGATTTTGCTGGCGATAAAAGTTGGCACGATTGCTGTAATGGCAGGGGCAGTCATTTGAAGCCACAGGCTCAGGAGTTGTTGCAATGCTCAATGCCGAACAACGTGCAATCATCAAGGCCACTGTACCTCTGCTGGAAAGCGGCGGCGAAGCGCTGACCACCCACTTCTACAAGATGATGCTCAGCGAGTACCCCGAGGTACGGCCGCTGTTCAACCAGGCCCACCAGGCCAGTGGCGATCAGCCGCGTGCGCTGGCTAACGGCGTGTTGATGTATGCCCGCCATATCGACCAGCTGGAGCAACTGGGCGGCCTGGTCGGGCAGATCATCAACAAGCATGTTGCCCTGCAGATTCTGCCGGAGCACTACCCGATTGTCGGAAGCTGCCTGCTGCGCGCCATCGAGGAAGTGCTGGGCAAGGACATTGCCACACCTGCGGTGATCGACGCCTGGGGCGCGGCCTATGGCCAGCTGGCCGACATTCTGATTGGTGCTGAAGAAAACCTCTATAAAGAGAAGGAAGAGGCCGAGGGTGGCTGGCGCGGTACCCGTGAATTCCGCCTGGTACGCCGCGAGCAGGAAAGCAGCGAGATCGTTTCGTTCTACTTCGCCCCGGTGGATGGCATGCCGGTGCTCAAGGCAGAACCTGGCCAGTACATCGGTCTGAAACTGGACATTGACGGTGCCGAGCAGCGCCGCAACTATTCCCTGTCGGCGCTGTGCGACGGCAAGGAATACCGCATTAGCGTCAAGCGCGAGGCGGGCGGCAAGGTCTCCAACTACCTGCACGATGAGCTGATGGTGGGCGATACCCTGCAACTGTTCCCGCCTGCGGGTGACTTCACCCTGGCAGCCAGCGACAAGCCGCTGGTGCTGATCAGCGGAGGGGTGGGCATTACCCCGACCCTGGCGATGCTGCAGGCAGCACTGCAAACCCGGCGCGAGGTGCATTTCATCCACTGTGCGCGTAACGGCGCGGTGCATGCCTTCCGGGACTGGATCGATGGCCTGGCGGCGCGTCATCCACAGCTCAAGCGCTTCTACTGCTATGCCGAGCCGGAAGGTGGCGCTGCGGCCGATGCCGTGGGTTTGCTGAGTGAAGACCTGCTCGCCGAGTGGCTGCCGCAGGAGCGTGACGTGGATGCCTACTTCCTCGGGCCCAAGGGCTTCATGGCGGCGGTCAAGCGCCAGCTGAAGGGCCTGGGTGTGCCCGAGCAGCAGAGCCGCTACGAGTTCTTCGGGCCGGCGGCAGCGCTGGAGTGATGTAGCGCCTGTGCCGGCCTCTTCGCGGGCAAGCCCGCTCCCACAGGTATTGCACCGGTCTTGAATGGGGTGCCGTAACTGTAGGAGCGGGTTTACCCGCGAAGGGGCCGGTACAGGCCTATAGCGTACTCGTCCCCCGCTGCAGCACATCTTTCTGCCTATATATAAAGAAGAGATGAAAGCACCTGCGCAGCTTTCATCCTTAATCATCCTTTAATCACGGTATCCTTCACTCCCGGGTGTCGAGGGGCTTGCCCCTGCGCGGCACCTGGGCAGCCGTTTTTTGCCGCCCGGCGTTGAACCGACGTCGTTGCGGCCGGTCTCACCCACACTGGATAGCCCTGCGCAGTGCTTCCGCGACGCTCCCTCGGCATGCTCACAGGCCATGCCCAGCGTGTAGACTTGCGCCCAGGCAGGCGGACCACGCTGCCACTATCCATCGAAGGAACCGGCAATGAACGAACAAACATCGCGCCTGAATCGGGAACGGCGCTTTCTGGTGCTGTTGGGGCTGATCTGCCTTTCACTGATCGGCGGCGCCCTCTACATGCAGGTGGTGCTCGGCGAGGCACCCTGCCCGTTGTGCATCCTGCAGCGTTATGCGTTGCTGTTCATTGCCGTGTTTGCCTTCATCGCTGCGGCGATGCCCGGGCGCCGCAGCCTGACCTTCTTCGAGGCGTTGGTGGTGCTCAGTGCAATTGGCGGAATCGTTGCGGCGGGCAACCATGTGTATATACTCGCCAACCCCATGGTCAGTTGCGGTATCGATACCCTGCAGCCGATCGTGGATGACCTGCCACTGGCGAAGCTGTGGCCACTGGCGTTCCAGGTCGACGGCTTCTGCAGCACGCCGTATCCGCCGATCCTCGGCCTGTCGCTGGCGCAATGGGCACTTGTTGCCTTCGTGCTGACCGCCGTCCTGGTTCCGCTCGGTATCTACCGCAATCGACGCCAGGCTTAGACAAAAGTCCCGAATTGCATGGGGTCTTTTGCACCGCATGAGAAGAGGGAAAAGTTGCGCACCGCTTGATCCAGATCAACCCGCAGGCCTTGCAGGGTGCGGCTTTGATGCCTATCAAGCGGGGTGCGACAAACTGTCGCGAAGTTGAATTATCGAGCAGCATTGTTACAGATTCTGTAAAAGACTGTTGCTCAATAAGTCATAGTCAAGGGTTGGCGACCTATCTACAATCGCCCCCAATTTCCGTTCGGCACTGCTTGCGAGTCGCAGGATTGAAGGAAGCCTCAGCGCTCCTTTTTGCTGACTTCGTCAAGTTTCGCCCAACGGCGATACCGGGCGGACACCCCTCCGCGTTTTCCCGCACCAAATGGACTTGGTCTGAAGTACAGGCCTGTTGCCTACGAAACCATAAGCACCGCTAACCCGCTTGAAGCCAAGGTCCTGCAGTCGGACCCCAGGCAGGAGCGAGTACGGGCGCGAAATGCCTCACTTGGCAGGACGAAGTGTTGGCTACCAAAACACAAATTGCATTGAAGCAAGCTGATCTAGAGGTCGTGAGATGAGTAAAAAGCGTTACCCCAGACTGTTTGGCATATTGCCCTTTTTAGGCATGCTTTTACTCAGTGGGTGCAACTGGACCCTGCTCGACCCGAAGGGCCAGGTCGGCATTGAGCAAAAGAACCTGATCCTGATCGCTACCGGCCTGATGCTGCTGGTGGTAATCCCTGTGATCATCATGACCCTGGCGTTCGCCTGGAAGTACCGTGCTTCCAACAAGGCAGCCACCTACACTCCTGACTGGTCGCACTCGACCAAGATCGAGGCCGCGGTATGGATCATCCCGATCCTGATCATCATCGCCCTGGGTTACGTCACCTACCACTCCACCCACAAGCTGGACCCTTATCGTCCGCTGGATTCGGACGTTAAGCCGATTCAGATCGACGTGGTCGCGCTGGACTGGAAGTGGCTGTTCATCTACCCGGAGCAGGGCATTGCCACGGTCAACAAGATCGTCTTCCCGGCTAACACTCCGGTCAACTTCCGCGTCACTTCCGACGCCGTGATGAACTCGTTCTTCATCCCGGGCCTGGGCGGTCAGATCTACGCCATGGCCGGCATGACCACCAAGCTGCACCTGATCGCCAACGAAAACGGCGAATTCGACGGTATCAGCGCCAACTACAGCGGTGCTGGCTTCACCGGCATGAAATTCAAGGCTACTGCCACCTCTCAGGAAGACTTCGACAAGTGGGTCGCTGAAGTCAAGCAGTCGCCGAAGAAGCTGGACAAGGCCGAATACGACGCCTTGGCCAAACCAAGCGAAAACAACCCGGTCGCGCTGTATAGCGAGGCTTCGCCTGAGCAGTTCCAGCTGATCGTCGACAAGTACGAAGGCATGAACCGCGGTCGTAGCCACGAAGAAGCAGGCAGCAAAGATCTGGCCACAACCAAGGGTGTGGAATCGAGTATGCAACCAGCTGCCGGTGCAGAGGAGTAAGAGATGTTCGGTAAATTAAGCCTGGAGGCGATACCCTATCACGAGCCGATAGTCATGGTGACGCTTGCCATGATCGCGCTCGGCGGTATCGCTGTCGTCGGTCTTATCACCTATTTCCGCAAGTGGACCTACTTGTGGAGCGAGTGGCTGACTACTGTCGACCACAAAAAGATCGGCGTGATGTACATCATCGTCGCGATGGTCATGCTGCTGCGCGGCTTTGCCGACGCCATCATGATGCGTACCCAGCTGGCTGCCGCAACCGGCGGCTCCGAAGGCTACCTGCCGCCTGAACACTATGACCAGATCTTCACCGCTCACGGTGTGATCATGATCATCTTCATGGCGATGCCGTTCTTCACCGGCCTGATGAACCTGGCGGTTCCTCTGCAGATCGGTGCACGTGACGTTGCCTTCCCGTTCCTGAACTCCCTGAGCTTCTACCTGCTGCTGGCAGGCGTGCTGCTGGTCAACATCTCGCTGGGCGTTGGTGAGTTCGCCAAGACCGGCTGGGTTGCCTATCCGCCGCTCGCGGGCATTCAGTACAGCCCTGGGGTGGGTGTCGACTACTACATCTGGGCGCTACAGCTATCCGGATTGGGTACGACGCTTACCGGCGTGAACTTCCTCGTCACCGTGATGAAGATGCGCGCACCTGGCATGAAACTGATGGACATGCCGATCTTCACCTGGACCTGCACCTGGGCCAACGTGCTGATCGTCGCTTCGTTCCCGATTCTGACTGCTGCACTCGCTCTGCTGACCGTTGACCGTTATCTGGACTTCCACATCTTCACCAACGAGCTTGGTGGGAACCCGATGATGTACGTCAACCTGTTCTGGGCGTGGGGTCACCCTGAGGTTTACATCCTGATCCTGCCGGCCTTCGGCGTGTTCTCGGAAGTAACTTCGACGTTCTCTGGCAAACGCCTGTTCGGCCACCACTCGATGATTTACGCATCGGGCGCGATCGCCATCCTCGGCTTTGCTGTATGGCTGCACCACTTCTTCACCATGGGTGCCGGCGCCAGCGTCAACACCTTCTTCGGCCTGGCGACGATGCTGATCTCCATTCCGACCGGTGTGAAGCTGTTCAACTGGCTGTTCACCATGTACCAAGGCCGTGTGCGCTTCACCGCACCGATGCTCTGGACCCTGGGCTTCATGGTCACCTTCTCCATCGGTGGCATGACCGGCGTACTGCTTGCCGTTCCGGGTGCTGACTTCGTCCTGCACAACAGCCTGTTCGTAATTGCGCACTTCCACAACGTGATCATCGGTGGCGCGGTATTCGGCTACATCGCCGGTTTCGCCTTCTGGTTCCCGAAAGCCTTCGGCTTCACCCTGAACGAGAAGTGGGGCAAAGCTGCCTTCTGGTTCTGGCTGTCGGGCTTCTACGTTGCGTTCATGCCGCTGTACGCCCTGGGCTTCATGGGCATGACCCGTCGTCTGAACCACTCCGACAACCCACTGTGGGAACCCTACCTGTACGTAGCCGTTGTCGGCGCCGTGCTGATCCTGTTCGGTATCGCTTGCCAGCTGATCCAGATCGTCGTTTCGGTCCGCGACCGCAACCAGAACCTGGACGTGACCGGCGACCCATGGGGCGGCCGTACCCTGGAATGGTCGACTTCTTCGCCACCTCCGTTCTACAACTTCGCTCACATGCCTGAGAAAGTTGGTCTGGACTGCTGGCACGAAGCCAAGGAAGCAGGCGTTGCGTACAAGGCCCCGGCCAAGTACGAAGCCATTCACATGCCGAGCAACACCGCTACCGGTCTGTTCATGGGCCTGTTCCTGACCGTCTTCGGCTTCGCCTTCATCTGGCACATCTGGTGGCTGGTTGGCGCGAGCCTGGTTGCAACCATCGCTGTCTTCGTTCGCCACGCTGCACGTGACGACCAGGGCTACATGGTTCCGGCCGAAGAAGTGGCGCGCATCGAAGGCGAGCGTATGAAAGCGCTGGCCAAAGCAGGTGCTCTGCCTGCCGGCGCACGTGTCGAATCGTTTGAGCGGGTGTAATCAATGTCCAGTCAAGTAATGCACGGCGCTGCTCATGGTCACGACCATGGGCACGACGACCACCACCACGACTCGGGCCAGATGACCGTACTGGGCTTCTGGCTGTACCTGATGACCGACTGCATCCTGTTTGCGTCGCTCTTCGCCACCTACGCGGTGCTGTCCGGCAGTTTTGCCGGCGGCCCGTCGGGTCATGACATCTTCCAGCTCGATTTCGTAGCTGTTGAAACGCTGTTCCTGCTGCTGTCCTCGATCACCTTCGGCTTCGCCATGCTGAAGATGTTTGATGGCAAGAAAGCTGGCGTACTGGGCTGGTTGGCTGTGACCTTCCTGTTCGGTGCAGGCTTCATCGCGATGGAAATCTATGAGTTCCATCACCTGATCAGCGAGGGCTTCGGCCCGCAGCGCAGTGGCTTCCTGTCGGGCTTCTTCGCCCTGGTAGGTACCCACGGTCTGCACGTGACTGCTGGTCTGATCTGGATGGCAATCATGATGTACCAGATCAACAAGCACGGCATCACGCCGACCGCCAAGACCCGCATGAGCTGCCTGAGCCTGTTCTGGCACTTCCTGGACGTGGTCTGGATCTGCGTATTCACCGTCGTTTACCTGCTGGGGGTTCTGTAATGGCTAACGCACACGACACTCATCACGAAGGTAATCACGGCAGCGTCAAGTCGTACATGATCGGTTTTGTACTGTCGATCATCCTGACTGCGATCCCGTTCGGCCTGGCCATGACTGCCAGCCTGCCGAAGAACCTGACCGTTCTGATCATTGTTGCCATGGCCGTGATCCAGGTAGTTGTTCACCTGGTTTACTTCCTGCACATGGACCGCTCGAAAGAGCAACGCAACAACGTTTCGACGTTCCTGTTCACCACCCTGGTGATCGCTCTGCTTGTCGGCCTGTCGCTGTGGATCATGTTCAGCATCCACTTCGAAATGTTGGCCAAGTGAGGTAAGACTGCATGTCCGTTAAGCACTTTATCCAAATCACCAAACCGGGGATCATTTTCGGTAACGTGCTTTCCGTGGCAGGCGGTTTCTTCCTTGCCTCGAAGGGCCATGTGGATTTCGCCCTGTTCCTGGCGGTGGTGATCGGTACTTCGCTGGTGGTTGCGTCCGGATGCGTGTTCAACAACTGCATCGACCGTGACATCGACCACAAGATGGAGCGCACCAAGAACCGTGTCATGGTCCAGGGCGGCATGTCGCTGCCCCTCGCGCTGATCTACGCCACCCTGCTCGGGGTGGCGGGTTTCAGCCTGCTGTATGTCCAGGCCAACCCGCTGTCTGCGTTCTGCGCACTGATTGGCTTTGTCGTCTACGTCGGTTTCTACAGCCTGTGGCTGAAGCGTAAATCGGTGCACGGCACCTTGGTTGGCAGCCTGTCGGGTGCCATGCCTCCGGTGATCGGCTACTGCGCCGTGAGCAACAGCTTCGACCTGGCTGCGGTAACCCTGCTGGTGATGTTCAGCCTTTGGCAGATGCCGCACAGCTTTGCCATCGCGATCTTCCGCTTCAAGGATTACAGCGCTGCCAACATTCCGGTTCTGCCGGTGGCACGTGGCATCCTCGCGGCGAAAAAGCAGATCGTGCTGTACGTGCTGGCCTTCGTGCTCGCCACCCTGATGCTTACCCTCGGCGGTTACGCCGGCCTCGGCTACCTGGCCGTGGCTGCTGCCATGGGCCTGTACTGGCTGTACATGGCCTGGGGTGGTTACAAGGCCGAGGACGACAGCAAGTGGGCCCGCAAGGTGTTCGGCTTCTCCATCCTCACCGTCACTGCATTGAGCGTGATGATGGGTGTGGACAGCCAGACCGCTGCGGATGTGCTGATGACCTACGCACGCTGAAACTGCTGCCTGTTTCACGAAAGCCCCGGCCTCTGTGCCGGGGTTTTTTTTTTGGTGTTTTT
>NZ_JBAMDI010000021.1:0-109263 GCF_036961695.1 Pseudomonas sp. CGJS7
GCTCAGCCTGCCGAGTTCGTGGGCGCAGAACCAGGCTTGGGATTCGAGCCAGAGGGTGTGGAGAGGGCGGTTGTGGCGGATGAAGAGAGAGGGTTTTTGAAGGTCAGTCATGGCTGGCCTCCGTGGTCCTTTGAGCATGGCACAGGCGAGACGCATGTGCGAAAAGCCTGTAACTATCGGATTTGACGGGCATTTCCATTACCTCTACGTGATTACAGCTTTCTTAGGGCTGGGTGTCGGGAGCTAAGAAATCCCACGTAGCGGACCGGACGTATTCCCCTTGCGGGTCTTGTATTAGTCCGCTCCCGACATAACACGTTTTCTGCGCGCAGGATTAAACCACAGGCAAAAAAAAGCCGCATCTGTCGGGGCGGATTGACCGCTACGTGAGGCGTTTCTTAGGCGCCGATAAAAAAGGTAATTCCATCAGGCGAAGCCGTCAAACAAAAAAGCTGTAGTCCATGTCTGAAATTGTCTCATCGATACCTATTTTTCGGTTTGGTTTTGATCGCTTCGATAGCAGTGGATAAGCTTAGGACTCAGTTTCTAAATTTGAACTGGATGAGCGCTCAATCAACGTCCCTGATTTTCCATAGGTGACAAATTCAAAGTTTGCGGTTCCAATCGCCTTGATTTCTGTTTTTGCTCGCTTGTCAAGATCTTGCTTGACTAGGGAGTTTACTTTTTCAATCTCGGCTTCAGTCTCGTCTATCGTTTTTCTTAAGGCTTCAAAAGCACTGCCTAAAACAGGAATTTTCCCCAGTTCTACCCATAGATAGTTGTTCAAGAAACTGGTTAAGAACGCCCAGGCACCGTTGACTGAAAAGTAGGAGCCGCTGCTGCATTTCTTAATTGTAGATATGACCTTTGCGAGAGCCTCAATCATACTGAGGCTGTCAACATCCCCGCTATCCTTTATGCTTTCCAGTATTTTTACTATTTCTGAGAATAGCTCGGGCAGTCTGCTTTATTTTCTGTAAAGTTCGAAGACACCGTCGAAGTCTATAGCTGAGCTTTTGTTGTCGTTAATGTTCCAAGTGTGTTCATTGAGAGAAGGAAGTTTCGGGATTAAGCTTTGTAGTAGTACAGAGCTTCTCCAATTCGGTCCTAACTGGCCACTGATATAGTGTATTATGCTATGTAACCAGTTTGGTACATCAGTAGAGGGAATTACGAGCTTCAGGTTTTCGGCCGCGGAAAGTGCTTCTTGAGCGGCTTTCTTTTTGGTGCCTAAATCCTCGCTTGCCAATGCTTTAAGGAGGTGGGCTACCTTGCTTTTAAGTTCATTGTGCCTTTCATTGAGTAGCTTTAAAAATAGATCGATCATGCTGTTCGACAATTTTGGCCTCGATTTATTTTCTCAACAAAAAAGGCTGCCTTTCGGCAGCCCTTTGGAGATCAGTCCCAGCTCAACGCCCCACCCGTCTGATACTCAATCACCCGCGTCTCAAAGAAGTTCTTCTCCTTCTTCAAGTCCATGATCTCGCTCATCCAAGGGAACGGGTTGGTAGTCCCCGGATATTCTTCTTTCAGACCAATCTGGGTCAAACGACGGTTGGCGATGAACTTGAGGTAATCCTCCATCATCGCTGCGTTCATGCCCAATACGCCGCGTGGCATGGTGTCTCGGGCGTATTCGATCTCCAGCTGGGTCCCTTGCAGGATCATCTGGGTCGCTTCTTCCTTCATCGCCGCATCCCACAGGTGCGGGTTTTCGATCTTGATCTGGTTGATCACGTCGATACCGAAGTTCAGGTGCATCGACTCGTCACGCAGGATGTACTGGAACTGCTCGGCAACGCCAGTCATCTTGTTGCGGCGGCCCATGGACAGGATCTGGGTGAAGCCGCAGTAGAAGAAGATGCCTTCCAGGACGCAGTAGTAGGCGATCAGGTTGCGCAGCAGCTCTTTGTCGGTTTCGACGGTGCCGGTGTTGAATTCCGGGTCGGAGATGGCGCGGGTGTACTTCAGGCCCCAGGCGGCTTTCTTGGCGACCGACGGGATCTCGTGGTACATGTTGAAGATCTCGCCTTCATCCATGCCCAGCGACTCGATGCAGTACTGGTAGGCGTGGGTGTGGATCGCCTCTTCGAAGGCCTGGCGCAGGATGTACTGGCGGCATTCCGGGTTGGTGATCAGGCGGTACACGGCCAGGGCCAGGTTGTTGGCAACCAGCGAGTCGGCAGTGGAGAAGAAGCCGAGGTTGCGCATGACGATGCGGCGCTCGTCTTCGGTCAGGCCGTCCTGGCTCTTCCACAGGGCGATGTCGGCGGTCATGTTGACCTCTTGCGGCATCCAGTGGTTGGCGCAGCCGTCCAGGTACTTCTGCCAGGCCCAGTCGTACTTGAACGGTACCAGCTGGTTGAGGTCGGCGCGGCAGTTGATCATGCGCTTTTCATCTACTGCAACGCGGGCCGAGGAGCCTTCCAGCTCGGCCAGGCCTTCGGCAACGTCAAGGGCGTCGAGGGCAGCCTTGGCACGTTTGACGGCTTCGGAGTCAGAAGCGGTGGCCGCACGGGCCTCCAAGGCGGCGGCACCACCGGCGCTGTCGAGCTTGTCGAGAGTGGCGGCGGCAGCGGCCTGCGCAGGGGTGTTGCCTTTGGCGGCTACTTCGCCGTCTTCTTTGTCGAATTCGTCCCAGCTCAGCATGGTTTGGCTCCTGCTTGAGGGTCGCCCAGAGGCAACCGGTTGGATTTTAAGAATGTGATGCCTGACGCAAGGCCGTAATGGCGAATGGGCAGCTCGAGAGGCTGACTCTCGTTTACATCTGAATGTGTTCTGGCTTGTACCTGGCCAGGCCTCTGGGAGGGGCCAGGACAATTGAATAGGTGCTCTTTTCAGAGGGCGCAAAGTATACCGGAATTCACCTTCGATCGGGGCGCGTGTCTTGCCGGCGAGGGTAACTTTTTTGACCGGTTTGGCGTGCGTCCGTTCACGAAACGGGTGGCTTCTTCTACGGGGGGAGAGTGTAGCGCCAACCTATATGTTGTGCCAGTTTAAATTTGAAGGCACATCATATGGTGTTTCTGAGGGCTGTATTGGCGGAATCGGCCTCACCGCGGGCTTGCCGGCGATGAGGCCAGCCACCACTAGCTACGGTGGGTGTACAGCGTTTCGACAATGTGTGTCTTGGGGTGCTTGCGTGCCTGTTCCACTGAGGTGAAACGGCCGGTTTCTGCGTTGCGACCAATCTTGCGAGATGCCAGTTTTTTCCGCGCCATGGGCTTACATCCTTTTTTGAGAGGTCCTGTTCTTTTACCGAGCTGCGTGAACAGTGGGCAAAGGGCAAGGTTTCTCTGAGGCGCGGATACAAAAATGCCGCGCGGGGCACCCGTAGGCACCCCGCACGGCATTCAGGCCTTACTGGCAGGCTTCGCAGTCAGGCTCGTCGATCGCGCAGGCCTTCGGCACTGGCGCTGGGCCGGCTGCCTGGACCGGGGCGCTGTCGCCACCGCTGGAAACGGCGTTGAGCTTGCCGGTGTTGATGGTCGACTTCTCGGTGCTGGTGGCGGCCAGGGCACGGAGGTAGTAGGTGGTTTTCAGGCCACGGTACCAGGCCATGCGGTAGGTCACGTCCAGCTTCTTGCCCGAGGCGCCGGCGATGTACAGGTTCAGAGACTGCGCCTGGTCGATCCACTTCTGGCGACGGGAAGCAGCGTCGACAATCCACTTGGTCTCGACTTCGAACGCAGTGGCGTACAGGTCTTTCAGCTCTTGCGGGATACGCTCGATCTGCTGTACCGAACCGTCGTAGTACTTCAGGTCGTTGATCATGACCGAGTCCCACAGGTCGCGGGCCTTGAGGTCGCGAACCAGGTACGGGTTGATCACGGTGAATTCGCCCGACAGGTTCGATTTCACGTACAGGTTCTGGTAGGTAGGCTCGATCGACTGCGACACGCCGGTGATGTTGGCGATGGTCGCGGTTGGCGCGATGGCCATGATGTTCGAGTTACGAATACCTTTCTGCACGCGGGCACGTACCGGCGCCCAGTCCAGGGTTTCTTCCAGGTTGACGTCGATGTACTTCTGGCCACGGGCCTCGATCAGGATCTGTTGCGAATCCAGCGGCAGGATGCCCTTGGACCACAGCGAACCCTGGAAGGTCTCGTAGGCGCCGCGTTCATCGGCCAGGTCGCAAGAAGCCTGGATGGCGTAGTAGCTGACCGCTTCCATCGACTTGTCGGCAAACTCGACGGCAGCATCGGAGCCGTAAGGAATGTGCTGCAGGTACAGCGCATCCTGGAAGCCCATGATGCCCAGGCCGACCGGACGGTGCTTGAAGTTCGAGTTACGCGCTTGCGGCACCGAGTAGTAGTTGATGTCGATCACGTTGTCGAGCATGCGCACAGCGGTGTTCACGGTGCGTTGCAGCTTGGTGGTGTCCAGCTTGCCATCGACGATGTGGTTCGGCAGGTTGATCGAGCCCAGGTTGCAGACTGCGATCTCGTCCTTGTTGGTGTTCAGGGTGATCTCGGTGCACAGGTTCGAGCTGTGGACCACGCCCACGTGCTGCTGCGGCGAACGCAGGTTGCACGGGTCCTTGAAGGTCAGCCATGGGTGGCCGGTCTCGAACAGCATCGACAGCATCTTGCGCCACAGGTCTTTGGCCTGGATGGTCTTGAACACCTTGATCTTGTTGTACTCGGTCAGGGCTTCGTAGTACTCGTAGCGCTCTTCGAAGGCCTTGCCGGTCAGGTCGTGCAGGTCTGGCACTTCCGAAGGCGAGAACAGGGTCCACTTGCCGTCATCGAAGACACGCTTCATGAACAGGTCAGGAATCCAGTTGGCGGTGTTCATGTCGTGGGTACGACGGCGGTCATCACCGGTGTTCTTGCGCAGCTCGATGAACTCTTCGATGTCCAGGTGCCAGGTTTCCAGGTAGGCACATACAGCGCCTTTGCGCTTGCCACCCTGGTTCACGGCAACGGCGGTGTCGTTGACCACTTTCAGGAACGGGACGACGCCCTGGGATTTACCGTTGGTGCCCTTGATGTACGAGCCCAGTGCACGGACCGGGGTCCAGTCGTTGCCCAGGCCGCCAGCGAATTTCGACAGCATGGCGTTGTCGTGGATCGCGTGGTAGATGCCCGACAGGTCGTCCGGCACGGTGGTCAGGTAGCAGCTGGACAGCTGCGGGCGCAGGGTGCCGGCGTTGAACAGGGTCGGGGTCGAGGCCATGTAGTCGAACGACGACAACAGGTTGTAGAACTCGATCGCACGGGCTTCCTTGTCTTTTTCTTCCAGCGCCAGGCCCATGGCCACACGCATGAAGAACACCTGCGGCAGCTCGAAGCGCACGCCATCCTTGTGGATGAAGTAGCGGTCGTACAGGGTCTGCAGGCCCAGGTAGGTGAACTGCTGGTCGCGCTCGTGGTTGATCGCCTTGCCCAGTTTTTCCAGGTCGAAGTCGGCCAGGGCCGGGTTCAGCAGCTCGAACTCGATACCTTTGGCGACGTAGGCCGGCAGGGCCTTGGCGTAAAGGTCAGCCATCTCGTGGTGGGTGGCGCTGTCGGCTACATTCAGGAAGCCCAGGCCTTCGGCGCGCAGGGTGTCCATCAGCAGGCGGGCGGTAACGAACGAGTAGTTCGGCTCGCGCTCCACTAGGGTACGGGCGGTCATCACCAGGGCGGTGTTGACGTCCTTGATGGCCACGCCGTCGTACAGGTTCTTCAGGGTTTCGCGCTGGATCAGGTCGCCATCGACTTCGGCCAGGCCTTCGCAGGCTTCGCTGATGATGGTGTTCAGGCGGGCCATGTCGAGCGGCGCTAGGCTGCCGTCAGCCAGGGTGATGCGGATGCTCGGGTGCGGCTCGACCACGGCGTCGGTGTTGGCGCGGGTGGCACGCTCCTTGGCGCGCTGGTCACGGTAGATCACGTAGTCGCGGGCGACTTTCTGCTCGCCGGCGCGCATCAGGGCCAGTTCGACCTGGTCCTGGATTTCTTCGATGTGGATGGTGCCACCCGATGGCATGCGACGCTTGAACGTGGCGGTAACCTGCTCGGTCAGGCGCGCAACGGTGTCGTGGATGCGCGACGAAGCGGCGGCAGTGCCGCCTTCAACTGCGAGGAACGCCTTGGTGATGGCCACGGTGATCTTGTCGTCGGTGTAAGGGACGACAGTGCCGTTGCGCTTGATCACACGCAGTTGGCCAGGGGCGGTGGCGGCCAGATCCGGGTTGGAATCGGCGGCCTGCGGCACCTTGGCCTGCGGGTTCTCGCGAGTTGTGTCGGTTTGCATGGGTGGGTGTCTCCACAATTTCTATATTGTTCAGGCGCCCTGGGGCGCCCACCGTTCCGTCCACTTGCTCGATGGCCTCGCGGGGATGCGTAATGCATGCGCATCCGCCCGCACGGGCGTACCGACTTCGGGACAGACTCAGGAATAAGGGGCAATGGCTTGCCGCTCCCTGGCCGAAGTCAAAGGTTCTGGGCGATGCCCAAAATCTGTTGCTGATGGATGCCAGGCCTGGCCTGCAACACCCATGCCCGAACAAGGCCCTGGAAGGGCTTGCCTCGGTCGCCTCCGCAGGAGCGGTTTGGCTGCTGAAATCACTTCAAGTTCCGCCCGGAAAATCGCTTGATCTTGCGGGTTGACTTTTGTGTGTGATTTTGCACGAACCCCTATATCTAGTGGTTCGCTGCGATCGGGATACAAGATAATGCGGTATTGGGGGCTTTGCAAGGCAATCGCCTGTGGATAACGTGTGCGTACTTTGTGAGTGAATGGTGGGTATTCGCTGTAGGCCTTGTGCCAAGTGGTTTGCAGTATTTTTCTGCTTCGTGACGCCCTTGGGCAGTTTTTTTCGGGCGCGAACCCTATCACAAGAAACGGTTCAGTCGAGGGGGCGGTAGGGGCATGCCTGAAGATCCTGGTTCCCCCGCGCGCGGTCGCCTGTAGGAGCGGGTTTACCCGCGAGAGGGCCGAGCCTGCTGGCCAATTTCCACCCGCCGTTCACCGTTGCCGCCGCTACCGTATTCGCGGGTAAACCCGCTCCTACGCCTGATCGAGGGTGGACACATGTCGGTGGTTGGGCACAGGCCGCCGTGTAGGAGCGGGTTCACCCGCGAAAGGGCCGGCCCTGCTGGCCAATCTTCACCCGCCGTTCACCGTTGCCGCCGCCACCGTATTCGCGGGTAAACCCGCTCCTACCACGGTGGTGGGCACACATCGGGGGTTGGACACAGGTCGTTGTAGCGAGCTTCGCTCGCGATGCGCCGTGCGGGCGGCGCTCGATCTCGCAGGCCCCACCCATCTACAGTCATACTCTCAGCTGCCCTGACACGATCCCAAGAACAAACAAGGCCAAAGTCATGGACCAAACCCTACCCCGCATCCTCATTGTCGAAGACGACCAGCGCCTGGCCGAGCTGACCGCCGAGTACCTGCAGGCCAACGGCTTCGAGGTCAGCGTGGAGGGTGATGGTGCCCGCGCCGCCCGGCGCATCATCGACAGCCAGCCCGACCTGGTCATCCTCGACCTGATGCTGCCCGGCGAGGACGGCCTGAGCATCTGCCGCCGGGTGCGCAGCCAGTACCAGGGGCCGATCCTCATGCTCACCGCGCGCAGCGATGAACTCGACCAGGTCCAGGGCCTGGACCTGGGCGCCGATGACTACGTCTGCAAACCCGTGCGCCCACGCTTGCTGCTGGCGCGTATCCAGGCCCTGCTGCGCCGCAGCGAAACCGTGGACAGCAAGCGCCAGGACCTGGCCTTCGGTGCGCTGCGTATCGACAACCGCCTGCGTGAGGCGCACCTGGGCGAGCAGTTGATCGAGCTGACCGGCGCCGAATTCGACCTGCTCTGGCTGTTGGCCAGCAACGCTGGCCGGGTGCTGACCCGTGAACAGATCTTCACCGCACTGCGTGGCGTGGGCTACGACGGCCAGGACCGCTCCATCGATATCCGCATCTCGAAAATCCGCCCCAAGATCGGCGATGACCCGCTTCAGCCGCGGTTGATCAAGACCCTGCGCAGCAAAGGCTACCTGTTCGTGGGCGAGGCGCCATGAACAATTCGATCTTCCTGCGCATCTACGGCGGCATGCTGGCCGTGCTGGTGCTGGTGGCCCTGCTTGGCGTGCTCAGCCTGCACCTGGTCAACGAAGTGCGCGCTGCCCAGCACCGCGAGGGCCTGGCCCAGGGCACTTTCAGCCTGATGGCCGACAACCTGGCAATGCAGAATGAAACCCAACGCAAGCGTTCGCTGCTGATCTGGGAACGCCTGCTTGGCGTGCCGTTGGCGCTGCAGCCGATGAGCGCACGCAGCCTTGACGGTGGCCAGCGGGCGCGCCTGTACCGTGGCCTGGTGGTGGTCGAGAAGATTGGCCCGCATGCGGCGCAAGTGCTACGCAAGGTGGGCCAGGAAGACCTGATGCTGGTCGCGCAGATCAAACAGATCAGCGAGCAGTTGGCGCGGGCCACCCTCTATCTATTGGCCGACGAATTGGTGCGCTACCCGGTAGCCGAACAGCAGCAGCGTCTGGCACAGATCAAGCAGGAAAAAGGCTTCGGCTTTGGCGTTGCCTTGCAACGTATCGAGCGGGTCAGCCTGGACGATGACCAGCGGCGCCGGGTGGAGGAGGGCGACACGGTGATGGCGCTGGGCAAGGATGGTGACTCGATCCGGGTGTTCGCCGGGCTGACGGGCTCGCCATGGGTACTGGAAATCGGCCCGCTGTACCAGCTCAACCCTTACCCGCCGCAGTTGCTGATCCTGATTGCCTTCCTGGGGCTGTGCCTGATCGGCCTGGTGGTCTACCTGCTGGTGCGTCAGCTGGAACGTCGTGTGTCGGGCCTGGAGATTGCTGCCACGCGCATCGCCCAGGGCAGCCTGGATACCCGCGTGCCGGCCGGCGACGCCGACTCGGTAGGGCGCCTGGCGGCTGCCTTCAATGGCATGGCCGAGCACCTGCAGCGCTCGCTGACCATGCAGCGTGAGCTGGTGCGAGCGGTGTCCCACGAGCTGCGCACGCCGGTGGCGCGCCTGCGCTTTGGCCTGGAGATGATCGAAAGCGCCACGACTGAACAGGTGCGGGCTAAGCATCTGGCGGGCATGGACGGGGATATTCAGGACCTCGACAAGCTGGTCGATGAGATGCTGACCTACGCCCGCCTGGAGCAGGGCGCACCGGCCTTGAAGTTCCAGCGGGTCGATCTGGATGCCTTGCTCGATCGGGTGATCGAAGAGCTGGCACCTTTGCGTGCCGAGGTGCGGGTGGTGCGCGGCGACTGCCAGGGCGCGGATGCCGAAGGCGCCTGGGTCGAGGCCGAGCCGCGCTACTTGCACCGGGCCCTGCAGAACCTTGTCGGCAATGCCATGCGCCATGCCGAGAGCGAAGTGCGCCTGAGCTATCAGCTGGGCCAGCAACGTTGCCGCATCGATGTGGAGGATGACGGCCCGGGGATCCCCGAGGGCTTCTGGGACCGCATTTTCACGCCCTTCACCCGCCTCGATGACAGCCGCACCCGTGCCTCGGGCGGGCATGGCCTGGGCCTGTCGATCGTACGGCGGATCATCTACTGGCACGCGGGCCGGGCCACGGTGGGCCGCAGCGAGGCGTTGGGCGGTGCCTGCTTCAGCCTGAACTGGCCAAGGCAGCAGGCACCGCTGTAAAGGTCAGACGCTGACCAGGCTCAGCAGGTGGCCGTCCTGCAGGCAGAACTGGCCTTGCAGCTCTGCGCCTTGCTGCCACTGCGGTGACAGGTCGGTGAGCAGGCGCAAGCGCGCCAGCCCTTCCGCGGACCAGTCGAGCACTTCTGCGTGTTCGAAGTAGAAGCGTTGGCGAGTCAGTGGGTACAGGGTCTTGAACAAGCTTTCCTTCAGCGAGAACGTCAGGGTGACCGTAAGCCCAAGCTGGCGGCGGTCAAGGCGTTCGAGCTCTGCCGGGAGAAGGATTTCACCCATCAGCCGCTCGGCGCGCTCGTCATCCAGCAAGGCTTCCTGATCCAGGCCCAGACCTTGGCAGCTGTTTTCGCCGGCGACCACCGCAGCGGCCCAGCCCTTGCCGTGTGTGATCGAGCCATGAATACCGGCGGGCCAGATGGGCGAGCGGTCTTCGTGGGTGCCGGGCACGTAGTCGCGACCGTCCAGGTGCTGGAGCGCGGCGCGGGCACATACGCGACCGGCCAGGTACTCGGCCTGGCGCTTGGCGACCGAGCGCTGCAGGCTGGCGCTGGGCACGATACCGGCGCGCTGGAAGTCGTCGGTTGCCAGGTGGGCAGGGTCGAAGGCGCAACTGACCAGCACCGCGCCGGGGAGTGGGCGGGGCAGGGGCCAGTGGTGCCGGAGCGGGGCGCAGCAGGCGGGAAGTGTGTTCATGGCGGCTATTGTGCCAGCTGTGCAGGCGCTAAGGGAGGTGGCGTGGCAGGATGACTTACCGCAGCCATGACAACATGGCGCAGATCAAAGCGTGATTGGTGTGGGAGCGGGTTTACCCGCGAAGAATACACCGCGGTGGATGGCACGGGCTTCGCCCGTGTTCGCGGGCAAGCCCGCTCCCACACAGATCGCGCCAGCTTTTAGAAATTGAGCAAGACAGTTGCTCCTCCAACGATTGCACAATCTTTTATTTGAACACCTTCTTGAAGAACGCCTGCATATCCGCCCAGGAACGCTCGTCCGCTGCCTTGTTATAGCCAATGTCCGGCCCACCATGTTCACCATGGCTCAGCCGATCGGCATCGGGGTTGGTGAACCCGTGCTTGGCCCCTTCAATACTGACGAACTGGTAGTTGACCTTGGCCGCATCCATCTCGGCCTTGAACGCCTCTACCTGTTGTGGGCTGACCATGCTGTCCGCTGCACCATGCTCGACCAGGATATCGGCCCGCACTACGCCAGGTTTTGCCGGGGTCTGGGTGGCCAGTGCGCCATGGAAACTCACCACGCCATCGAGCTTTTCTCCCCGGCGTGCGGCATCGAGCACCACCTTGCCGCCAAAACAGTAGCCGACAGCGCCCAGTTGATGCTTGTTCACATTCGGCTGCTTTTTCAACAACTCCAGGCCCGCGTCGAAGCGCGCTGCTGCCGCAGCCGGGTCCTTCATCGCTGCGGCCATGAATGCCTGGGCATCCTGCGGATGTTCGGTGTGTTTGCCATCGCCGTACATGTCGATGGCCAGTGCCTTGTAGCCCAGGGCGGCGAGATCTCTCGCACGACGCTTGGCATAGTCGTTCAGGCCCCACCATTCATGCACCACAACGATGCCTGGGCGTTTGCCGTCCAGCGCGTCATCGTAGGCGTAGTAGCCGACGAGGCGGTTGCCATCGTCGTCCTGATACGGAATTTCACGGGTCACTACCGCCGCTTGGGCGAGGGCGGCGCTGCACATCAGGGTCAGGGCCAGCAGGGCTCGCATGTTCACAACTCCTTGTTTTGCTATCGGTTCGTTCAGCCGGGGTTCAGCCAGGGTTCAGTCGCGGTTCAGGGTGCCCTGATTACTCTAGCTTCCAGACCGAAACAGCGCACCCAACTGGAGTACCCAGCCATGAAAACCTTCAATACCCTGCTTGCCGCCATGGCCGTCTGTGCCGCTGGCATCACCACCGCCCAGGCCGCGGACGACAACTTCGCCAGCCTCACCTACGGCCAGACCAGCGACAAAGTCCGCAAGTCCGGCCTGCTGCAACGCAACACCGACCACCTCAACGCCGATGGTATCATCGGCAAGGACGATACCTGGGGTGTGCGTCTGGGCAAGATCAACGACCAGGGCCGCTACTACATGACCTATGACAACGTCTCTGGCGACCACAGTGGCCTGAAGTTGCGCCAGGAGAACCTGCTTGGCAGCTACGACTTGTTCCTGCCGGTGGGCGATACCACCAAGCTGTTCGGTGGTGGCAGCCTGGGTGTGACCAAGCTGACCCAGGACTCGCCAGGCGCCAGCCGGGACACTGACTACGGTTATGCCTACGGCTTGCAGGCCGGTGTGATCCAGGACATCACCGACAAGGCCTCGGTCGAACTGGGCTACCGTTACCTGCGCACCAATGCCGCGACCGAGGTGGGCGCACATGGCGGGCCGAAGGACGGCACCCTGCGTCTGACCAGCAGCGCCCAGACCTACCTGGCGGCTTCATACAAGTTCTGACGGACGAGCCGCGTTATCCTGTACTGGCCTCTTCGCGGGCACGCCCGCTCCCACAGGTGCTGCACAAACCTCAGAACCTGTGCAGTGCCTTTGGTTTCTGCAGGTGCTACACAGCTTTCAGAGACTGTGCGATTACTGTGGGAGCGGGCGTGCCCGCGAAAGGGCCGGTACAGGCAATACACATAAGGAGCTGCACATGAAACTGCTGGTGGTCGAGGACGAAGCCCTGCTTCGCCATCACCTCTACACCCGCTTGGGCGAAAGCGGCCATGTGGTCGAGGCGGTCGCTGATGCCGAAGAGGCGCTGTACCAGGCCGAGCAGTACCATTTCGACCTTGCCATCATCGATCTGGGCCTGCCCGGTATCAGCGGCCTGGAGCTGATCACGCGGCTGCGCAGCCAGGACAAGACCTTCCCCATTCTCATCCTCACAGCCCGTGGCAACTGGCAAGACAAGGTCGAGGGCCTGGCCGCCGGTGCCGACGACTACCTGGTCAAGCCGTTCCAGTTCGAGGAGCTTGAAGCACGGCTCAATGCCCTGTTGCGCCGCTCCAGTGGTTTCACCCAGTCGACCATCGCCGCTGGCCCCTTGGTGCTTGACCTCAACCGCAAGCAGGCCACCCTCGACGAACAAGCTTTGCCCCTGACCGCCTACGAATACCGCATCCTCGAATACCTCATGCGCCATCACCAGCAGGTGGTGGCCAAGGATCGCCTGATGGAGCAGTTGTACCCAGGAGACGAAGAGCGCGACCCCAATGTCATCGAAGTGCTGGTTGGCCGCCTGCGCCGCAAGCTTGAAGGCGAGCGCGGCTTCAAACCCATCGACACGGTGCGCGGCCTGGGCTACCTGTTCACCGAGCGCTGCCGATGATCCGCTCGCTGCGGGTGCGCCTGATGCTGGCCGCCGCAGTGTTGGCGCTGCTGTTCATGCTGGCGCTGCTGCCGGCCTTGCAGAAGGCCTTCAGCCTGGCTCTGCAGGAATCGATCGAGCAGCGTCTGGCCTCGGATGTGACCACGCTGATTTCCGCTGCGCGTATCGAGCATGGCCAGCTGCAGATGCCGACGCTGCTGCCGGACGAGCGCTACAACCTGCCCTACACAGGCCTGCTCGGTTATATCTTTGACCGCGACGGCAAACTGGTCTGGCAGTCGCGTGCCACCGCCGACCGGCACATCAACTACCAGCCGCGCTATGACGGGCGCGGCAACGAGTTCGACCGCATTCACCAGTCCGATGGCGAAGAGTTCTTCGTGTACGACGTCGAGATAAAGCTGCTGGGCGGGCAGAGCGCCGCCTACAGCATTGTCGCTCTGCAGCCCGTGAGCGAGTACAAGGCCACCCTCAATGGCCTGCGCGAAAAGCTCTACCTGGGGTTCGGCGCTGCATTGCTGGCGCTCATGGTGTTGTTGTGGGCAGGCCTGACCTGGGGGCTGCGCTCGTTGCGACGCCTCAGCCACGAACTGGATGAAGTGGAATCCGGTGCACGTGACGGCCTGAGCGGCGAGCACCCACGCGAGTTGCTGCGCCTGACCCGCTCGCTCAACCGTCTGTTGCGCAGTGAGCGTGAGCAGCGCACGCGCTACCGTGATTCGCTGGACGACCTGGCGCACAGCCTGAAGACGCCGCTGGCGGTGTTGCAGGGTGTGGGTGAAAGCTTGCAGCAACGCAGCGGCGAGCGCGAGCAGGCGCGGGTGCTGCAAAGCCAGATCGAGCGCATGAGCCAGCAGATCGACTACCAGCTGCAACGCGCCAGCCTGCGCAAGAGTGGCCTGGTCCGCCACAGCGTATTGCTGCGGCCGATGCTCGACAGCCTGTGCAGCACCTTGGCCAAGGTTTACCGGGAAAAACGTGTGGACGTGGTGCTGGAGTTGCCGGACGCGGCGCAGGTACCGATGGAGCAGGGCGCATTGTTGGAAATGCTCGGCAACCTGCTGGAGAACGCCTACCGGCTGAG
The DNA here is from genome assembly GCF_036961695.1 of Pseudomonas sp. CGJS7. Lineage (NCBI taxonomy): Bacteria > Pseudomonadati > Pseudomonadota > Gammaproteobacteria > Pseudomonadales > Pseudomonadaceae > Pseudomonas > Pseudomonas sp. CGJS7. The sequence continues at coordinate 14,054 of NZ_JBAMDI010000021.1, forward strand.
CCTGGGCCAAGTGCGGGTGAGCCTGGTGAAGGCGCCGGGGTATCTGACCTTGTGCATCGAGGACGACGGGCCGGGCGTGCCCGTCGACCAGCGTGAACGCATTCTGGAGCGTGGGGAGCGGCTGGACAGCCAGCACCCGGGGCAGGGCATCGGCTTGGCAGTGGTCAAGGATATCGTCGACAGCTATGACGCCGAGCTGAGCCTTGGCGATTCGCCGCTGGGGGGCGCTGCGTTCAGGATCACCTTCCACCTGGATTGATTCGTAGCCTGTACCAGCCCGTTCGCAGGTCAATCCGCGAATGGGCCGGCACAGGCAATCCACAAAGGGCGGATTTCCGCCATTCCTCCTTGTACAAATTCCGCCATCGGGCGGAAATCCGCCAATCCGTCCCGGGAGTATCGCCCTGTCGTTGGGCATTTATCCCCAGCAAATACGGACCTTGCACCCTTCATGGGCATTTTGGCACCACCCTTGCTATTGATCCTCGCAGAGGCCTGCCCAGGCAACTCGAACACAACGACAAATCCCTCCAAGTGCAGGAGGGTTAGCGATTCAGGTGCCCCCATCACCCTGGGAAGGGTGAACCGGCACACTTGAGGAAAATTAGCCATGACGACACGTCAGCCGCTGTACAAATCCCTGTATGTCCAGGTGTTGGTCGCCATCACCATCGGTACCCTGCTCGGCCACTACTACCCGGAAACGGGCGTTGCCCTCAAACCCCTGGGTGACGGCTTCGTCAAACTGATCAAGATGGTCATCGCCCCGATCATCTTCTGTACCGTGGTCAGCGGCATTGCCGGCATGCAGAGCATGAAGTCGGTCGGCAAAACCGGCGGCTACGCGTTGCTGTACTTTGAAATCGTCTCCACCATCGCCCTGATCATCGGCCTCGTCGTCGTCAACGTGGTCAAGCCAGGCGCTGGCATGCACATCGACGTCAGCACCCTGAACGCCAGCAGCGTGGCTGCCTACGCCGCCGCCGGCGCGCAGCAGACGACCGTCGGCTTCCTGCTTAACGTCATTCCCAATACGGTCGTCGGCGCCTTCGCCAACGGCGACATCCTGCAAGTGCTGATGTTCTCGGTACTGTTCGGCTTCGCCCTGCACCGCCTGGGCAGCTACGGCAAGCCGGTACTGGACATGATCGACCGCTTCGCCCACGTCATGTTCAACATCATCAACATGATCATGAAGCTGGCCCCGATCGGCGCTTTCGGCGCCATGGCCTTCACCATTGGCCAGTACGGTGTCGGCTCGCTGGTGCAGTTGGGCTACCTGATGGCCTGCTTCTACATCACCTGCCTGCTGTTCGTGCTGGTGGTGCTGGGCGGTATCTGCCGTGCCCACGGCTTCAGCGTGATCAAGCTGATCCGCTACATTCGTGAAGAACTGCTGATCGTGCTGGGTACTTCGTCCTCGGAGTCGGCCCTGCCACGCATGCTGGCCAAGATGGAGCGCCTGGGTGCCAAGAAATCGGTAGTGGGCCTGGTTATCCCGACTGGCTACTCGTTCAACCTGGACGGTACCTCGATCTACCTGACCATGGCTGCGGTGTTCATCGCTCAGGCCACTGACACCACCATGGACATCACTCACCAGATCACCCTGCTGCTGGTGCTGCTGGTGGCTTCCAAGGGTGCTGCCGGCGTTACCGGTTCGGGCTTCATCGTGCTGGCCGCGACCCTGTCGGCTGTTGGCCACCTGCCGGTTGCCGGCCTGGCGCTGATCCTTGGCATCGACCGCTTCATGTCCGAAGCCCGCGCCCTGACCAACCTGGTGGGCAACGCCGTTGCCACCGTGGTAGTGGCCAAGTGGGTCAAGGAAATGGACAACGACAAGCTGGCTTCGGAACTGGACTCCGGTGGTGCTCCGCTGATCGATACCCGCCCGACGGACGACCTGGGCGTGGCTGAAGGCCCGGCTCGTTGATAGCTGATTGAAATGAGAAAGGCGACCCAAGGTCGCCTTTTTCGTGTCTGCGCGGTCCCTTGTGGGAGCAACTGTCTTGCTCAATTTCTAAAAGCTGGCGCGATCCCTGGGGGAGCGGGCTTGCCCGCGAACACGGGCGAAGCCCGTGGCCCTCAGCCCAGTACCACTTCCAACACCCGGATGACGTCCGGCTGCGGGTAATGCCACCTTACTTGCACATCCCAGAACTTCACCCCGTACACCCGCTCGGCCGGTGGTATCTGGTAGGCCGGCCGTGGGTCCTGCGCCAGGCATTGCTCGATCAGCTCCACCAGCGGCTCGCTCAGACGCTGCGCATGCTCGCGGGCCTGGAGCAGGGCGTTGTCGGCCCACTGCACGGCAATTGCCACCGGCGCTGCGTTGGCCATCTGGTTGCTGGCGCCAGCGATGCTGTCGGCATAGGGCACATACGGCTTGATGTCCAGCACCGGCGTGCCGTCGAGCAGGTCGATCCCGGACAGCAGCAGGCGCCCGGGCTCCACGCCCTCCAGGCGTACCACCGACTGGCCGATGCCGTTGGGCCGGTGGGTGGCGCGGGTGGCGAACACCCCCATGCTCTTGTTGCCGCCCAGACGCGGAGGCCGCACTTTCAGACGCGGCTTTTCTTCCAGGGCCTGGTGGAACAGGAACAGCAGCCAGACATGGCTGACCTGTTCCAGGCCCTCGACCGCGTCACCTTGATCGAACGGCGGCAACAGTTCGAGTACGCCACGGGCGGCAGGCGCCAGCTGCGGCTGGCGCGGAATGGCGAACTTTTCCTTGAAACAGGAGTGGACGATGCCGACCGGGACAACCGTATGCTGCATGGCCACTCAGCCGCGCACGCGCAGGGTCAGGCCCTTGAGGAAGTTGCGCATCAACTGGTCGCCACACGGGCGGTAGTTGTCGTGGCCAGCCTTGCGGAACAGCGCGCTGAGCTCCGGTTTGCTGACCGGGAAGTTGACCGACTTGAGAATCGCGTGCAGGTCGTCCTCCTTGAGCTCAAAGGCCACACGCAGCTTCTTGAGGATCAGGTTGTTGGTTACCGGCAGCTCGATCGGCTGCTGCGGGCGGCTCTCGTCTTTGCCACGGCGGTAGATCACCAGGCCGTCAAGGAAGTGCGCCATCACCCGTTCCGGGCAGCGCACGAAGCCTTCCTCTTCTTCTTTTTTCAGGTAGGTGGCCAGCACCAGAGGATGCACTTCGAGGCCAGAGAGCCCGATGATTTCGGCCATCTTGGCGTCGTTCACCTTGAGCATGTAGCGCAGGCTGCGCAGGACGTCGTTGTGGTTCATTGCAGCAGAATCCTGTTCAGGTGCCGCGCATTCCAGCGCGGCGTATTGCTTAGAAACGTTCGGAGGTAGCCAGGTAACGCCATTGGCCCAAGGGCAGCTTGCCCATCGACACACCACCCAGGCGAATGCGTCGCATGCCTAAAAGCTCCAGGCGCAGGTAGGCGCATAGCTCGGAAATCTGCCCTGGTTGTGGGTTTTTCAACACCATGCGCAGGTGTGTCTCGTTCTGCCAGCTGGCCTTGGCCTTGGGCAACTCGCGGTCATTGCGCATGGCCCCACGCGCCAGGCGTTCCAGCGCCTGGGGGGTGGTTTCGCCGCGCACTTCAATGATGAACTCCTGCTCCAGGCGACGCAGGTCGGCCTCGATCTTGCGGGATACCCGCCAGTCCTGGGTAAACACCTGCAGGCCGCTGGCGCCACGCTCCAGCGGTGCCACGCAGGCCTGCCGGGCAAAATGCCCGTGCAGGGCGCGCACGCCTTCGCGGTGGGCTTCGCTGAGGCTGCCCATGTTCATGCTGGCGCGGGCATCTTCACTGTCCATGCCGGCTGGCTGGTTCAGCAGCAGGGTCACTGGCTCCAGGGTTTCGGCACGGGCACCTGGCAGCAGCTCGACGCGCTGCTGCTCGACCTTGAACTGCGGCTGCTCGACCACCACGCCATCGACCGTTACCCAGCCTCCTTCAATGTACTGCTCGGCCTCGCGGCGGGAGCAGCCGAGCTGCTCGATGAGGCGTTTGGACAGGCGGACGGGTTCGGACATGGGGCAATTCGCAAGGCAGGGAAAGGCCTCCATTGTACCTGCCTGCAAGCGGTAGATGATGGGAATCTGTGTCAGATGCGCCATTTTGGACACATAGCGCGGCACATTCAGGCGCCGCCTCAAGGCACTGTGCGCATCAGCCTCATGTGCAGCAGAGGATAGGGCTGGCCCAGGCCGTCGGTTTCCGAACGGCCGATGACCTCGAAACCTTCATGCAGGTAGAAGCCCAGCGCTTTCGGGTTCTGCTCGTTGACGTCAAGGTACTCGGCATTCAGCTCACTGATGGCATAGCGCAGCAGGCGCTTGCCTACCCCTTGGCCGCGGTAGCCAGGTGCGACGAACAGCATGTCCACCCGCCCGTTGGCGACACCGGCGAAGCCACAGATGCGCTGGCGTTCCTTGCAGCAGATCAGCATCACTGCGTCGAGATACCGGCGCAGCACATGTTCGCGCAGTAGCAGGATATAGCCCTCTGGCAGAAAGTCATGGGTGGCGCGTACTGAATCCTCCCACACCTGTACCAGCTCGCTGTAGTCGCACAAGCGCGGGGTTTGCAGCGTCAGTAGCGCAGCCATGCCGGTGTTCCTCTGGGGCGATAGGGAAAACATAGCAGGCCAACCACCGGTCGGCTGGTTCGCTTGGCGCTTGAGACTTGGGGAGTGACGGTCTATTAATTAAGCGTGGGAAAAAATCCCACGTAAGTATAAGTTCAATCTGAAGCAAGATTACTGACTGATTTGGCGTTCTCGTGGCGAAGACCTGGAGACGGACTATGCAAATCCACCTGCTTTTCAAGAAGGCTTTACTCGCGGCTGCTGTAGCTGGCGTGTTGTCGATGTCCATTGCCTTGATCCCTGACTCGATTTCTCATGGCTCCAGTGCCTACGCTAAAGATGGCGGTGGCGGTGGCGGTGGCGGCGGTGGCCACGGTGGAAGTGGCGGCGGCGGTGGCCACGGTGGCGGTGGAAGTGGCGGCGGCGGTGGCCACGGTGGCGGTGGAAGTGGTGGCGGCGGTGGCCACGGTGGCGGTGGAAGTGGCGGCGGCGGTGGCCACGGTGGCGGTGGAAGTGGTGGCGGCGGTGGCCATGGTGGCGGAAGCGGAAGTGGTGGCCACGGCAGCGGCGGTGACGGTGGTGGCCATGCCGGCAACAGCGGCAGTGGCCACGACGGTAATTCGAACGCTGGGCGCAGCAGTAACCATGCTGAAGCGGGTGACGATCATGGCAATCACGCGGGTGGGGAACCCGGGGATGATCATGGTAATCATGTCGGCGGTGAGCCTGGCGATGATCACGGCAATCATGTTGGTGGTGAACCTGGTGACGATCACGGCAACCATGTGGGTGGCGAACCGGGTGATGACCACGGTGTTCATGCCGGCGGCGAGGCCGGGGATGACAACAGCAGAAGCTGATTGGCGCTGACCCGAGGTGGCCCATACAAAACCCAGCGGACGGGTTTTGTATGAGCAGGTTCTGGCCTGTCTTGCCTTTATCACGTCATTTCCAATGAGTGCTGACAGCTTTTTCCTCGTCCATGCCGGGATATGATTGCGGTTTGCGTGGGATTAATTCCCGCGTCTTATACTGGGTGCCTCTGTCAAGGAATGCCCTCGATGCAATCGCCTGTCTTACCCCCGTCGATGCTGAGTGCGCTGCGGCGTGTGATGCGCCCGCTGGTGCGCCTGATGCTGCGCAAAGGGGTTACCTACACGATGTTCACCGACCTGCTCAAGGAGGTGTTCGTCGATGTGGCCCATCGCGAGTTTCGCCTGAACGACACCGCGCCAACCGATAGCCGCATCAGCCTGCTTACCGGCGTACATCGTAAAGATGTCCGGCGGCTGCGTAATGAGGGTGACACTGCAATTGCGGCCCTGCCGGATAACATCACGCTAGGTGCACAGTTGGTCAATGTATGGACCAACACCCCACCATTCTGCTCGGCACCCGGCCAGGCGAGGGCGCTTGCGCGGCTAGCCAGTGTGGGTGGCGATTGCTCATTCGACGCCCTGGTCGCCAAGGTCAGCACCGATATTCGCGGCCGGGTGGTGCTGGACGAATGGTTGCGCCTGGGCGTCGTGCGGCTCGATGAGCAGGATTGCGTGCACCTGGAAGCCCATGCATTCGTGCCACAGAAGGGTTTTGATGAAAAGGCTGCGTACTTCGGCCACAACCTGCATGACCATGCCTGTGCGGCGGTGCACAACGTCAGCGGCGAAGGCCCGCCATTTTTTGAGCGTAGCGTGCACTACGATGCCTTGAGCCCGGCCAGCGTCGAGCATTTGCGAGATGTGGTGGCCAAAGATGGCATGCAGACACTACTTGCCTTCAGCCGGCTTGCAGCAGCGTTGGAGAGTGCTGATGAGCCCGGTATCGAACAACGTCAGCGCATCACTGTCGGGCTTTATTTCTACACTGAAGCTACCGATTCCGATCCGTCGAAGACACCCGGCCCATGACACTTCTTGTGCGCTACCTCAGTGCTGTCATGTTTGCCCTGGTTTTCGGGGGGAACCTGATGGCCCCGGCCGAGGTGGCCGCAGCGCCGGTGTGTGTCAGCCGTGACGAGATGGGTATGGCCGGTGCCGCAGGCCTGCAGTTTCCCGGCGGTATGGGCGGCACCGGTGTGCGCAATGAAAATGGCGGCGTCGGTGGCACCGGTGCCCCAGTCCAGCAACGCCCGGGTGGTACAGGCGGCACGGGCGCGGTGGCGGAGGGTGTGGACGGCACCTACTTTGATCAGCGCCACGGGGGGGGAGGTGGTACCGGTACGCCGATCCTGCGCCCGGGTGGTACTGGGGGTACAGGCATCGTCGGTACCATCACCGGCTTCGCCTCGATCTGCGTCAATGGCATGGAAGTGCACTATGGCAAGGACGTACCGGTGAGTGAGAACGGTGCGCCTGCCAGCAGTGGTCACCTGGCGATCGGGCAGGTGGTGGCGGTGGAGGCATTCGCCACCCAGCGCGGCCTGCAAGCGGGGCGCATTTCGATCCTCAACGTCTTCGAAGGGCCGTTGACGGCGCTGCCCAATGCCTCGGCCCCGCTGCGGGTCATGGGGCAACCCGTGCGGCTGGCCGCTGGCGCGCGGGTGGCTGAAGGGCTGCGCCCGGGTGAGCCCGTGAGGGTCAGCGGCCTGCGCGATGCCCGGGGAGAAGTCGTGGCGACCCGTATCGAACGGGCACCGGGGTTGAGGGAGGCCAGCGCCATCGGCGCGGTTGATCGCACTGGCAGCCTTCAGGGGTTGAAGTTGGGTACCCGTGTGGCGCCTGCTCGTGAGGTGCTGGTGCGCGGCCAGTGGACCGGGCGCCAGCTTGAAGTGGCGCAAACCCGTCCAGACCCGAGCCTGCCTTTTGCTGGTCGTGTCCAGCAGGCGGTGGTTGAAGGGCTGGTACAGCGCACACAAGCTCGGCAGTTGGTGGTTGCAGGTCTCAATGTGACATTGGGGCAGGGCACTGTAATTGTCGGCCGGCAGCCAGCGGCGTTGGCGCTTGATCAACGTGTGCGGGTGAGCGGGGTGCTCAATGGTACTCATGAGCTGCGGGCAACCCGCGTGGAATTCCAGGACGACCGTGTCGACAATCCTGACAGAAGCCAGTCGGGGCACGGTAGTGAGCATGACAAAAGCAGCTCCGGCAGCTCCAGCAGCGGTCATGGCGCAAGCGATGCGATCAACGATCGCGATGAAAACAGTGATGATCACAGGGGGCGCAGTGCCGTTGACGGCTCCAGTGACCATGGCAGCGGTGACAAGTCGGGAAAGTCGGTACACCTCGACGCATTGGAGCAATCGACGCGCAGCAACAGTGGAAGCTCCGATCGGGTTGAGAAGGTCGAAGTCGAAAACACCGGAAAGGTCGAAAAAGTAGACAAGGTCGAGAAGCCCGAGAAAGTCGAGAAAGTCGAGAAAGTCGAGAAAGTCGAGAAAGTCGAGAAAGTCGAGAAAGTCGAGAAAGTCGAGAAAGTCGAGAAAGTCGAGAAAGTCGAGAAAGTCGAGAAAGTCGAGAAAGTCGAGAAAGTCGAAAAAGTCGAAAAAGTCGAAAAAGTCGAAAAAGTCGAAAAAGTCGAAAAAGTCGAAAAAGTCGAAAAAGTCGAAAAAGTCGAAAAGCCTGAACGGGTCGAAAAGGTCGAAAAGGTCGAGAGAGTCGAAAAGGTGGAGAGGCCGGAAAAGGCAGAGACGGTGGAAAAAGTCGAGCATCCAGAGCGATCCGGGCGTTAGCCAACTAGGCTGGGTAAGTCTGGCCATGCTTCCCGAAAGAGTACTGAGTTGCAAATGAGACCCACGCTCCCTCTTTTCGCCTGTTTGCTCTCGTGCACCTGCGTGTCGGCGCTGGCCGATACCTTCAGTGCCGCCATTGGCATGGATTATTCAAGTGGCGACTATGGTACCGGCACCACTTCGGAAATCTGGTATGTGCCGGTAGTCGGCAAGTATGAGAGCGGCCCCATGACCTACAAGGTTACCGTGCCTTGGTTGCGTATCACCAACCCCGAAGTCGGCCCCAATGGTGACCCCTTGCCCGGTGGTTGCCGAGACGTGGAAAGCGGGTTGGGTGACACGGTTGCCAGCGTCGCCTATGCACTGCTCGATGGTAGTGACGGCGGCCTGATGCTGGACCTGATCGGCAAGGTCAAATTCCCTACCGCTGATGAAGACCAGTGCCTGGGCACCGGCCAGTACGACTACACCACCCAGGTCGACATAGCCAAGGGCTTTGGCCCGGTCACCGGTTTCGCAACACTGGGTTGGAAGAAGTTCGGTGACCCGCCCGATAGCGACTTCGATGACCCGGTATTTGCCAGTCTCGGCTTTGCCCTGCCGGTGGCGGTCGGTACTTCGGCCGGCGCCTCCTACGATTGGCGGCAGAAAGTGGTCTCGACCGGGGCGCAGATCAAGGAGCTTACCCTGTTCCTCACCCACAAGCTCAGCCAGCAGTGGAAAGTCCAACTCTATGCAGTCAAAGGCTTCTCGGATGCCAGCCCGGATGCCGAGGGCGGCCTGATGCTGTTCCACACGTTCTGACAAAAAAGCCCCTGCGCCGGTCATTCCCTATGGAGAACGCCGGGGCAGGGGCTTTGCAGGCTTCAGCCGGTTTAGACGGGTTCAGCCCACATGTCGTACTCGTCGGCATCCACCACACGGCAACGCACTTTGTCGCCAGGCTTGAAACCATGGTCGCCATCGATGAACACGCTGCCGTCGATTTCCGGTGCATCGAAGAAGCTGCGGCCAACCGAACCTTGTTCTTCGACTTCGTCGATCAGCACGTCGATTTCCTTGCCGATGCGCAATTGCAGGCGGGCAGCACTGATGGCCTGCTGGTGGGCCATGAAGCGGTCCCAGCGCTCTTGCTTGACGTCGTCCGGTACTTCTTCCAGGCCCAGGTCGTTGGCCGGGGCGCCTTCTACCGGCGAGTACTGGAAGCAGCCCACGCGGTCGAGCTGGGCTTCGGTCAGCCAGTCCAGCAGGTACTGGAAGTCTTCCTCGGTCTCGCCCGGGAAGCCGACGATGAAGGTGGAGCGGATCACCAGCTCAGGGCACTGCTCGCGCCAGTTCTTGATGCGTGCCAGGGTGCGGTCTTCGAAGGCCGGGCGCTTCATCGACTTGAGCACTTTCGGGCTGGCGTGCTGGAACGGGATGTCCAGGTACGGCAGGATCTTGCCGGCAGCCATCAGCGGGATCACGTCGTCAACGTTCGGGTAAGGGTACACATAGTGCAGGCGTACCCAGGCGCCCAGGCTGCTCAGTGCTTCGCACAGCTCGAGCATGCGGGTCTTGACCGGGCGGCCGTTCCAGAAGTCGGTCTTGTACTTGACGTCGACGCCGTAGGCGCTGGTGTCCTGGGAAATCACCAGGATTTCCTTGACCCCGGCCTTGACCAGGCGCTCGGCCTCGCTCAGCACTTCACCCACCGGGCGGCTGACCAGCTTGCCGCGCATCGACGGGATGATGCAGAAGCTGCAGCTGTGGTTGCAGCCTTCGGAGATCTTCAGGTAGGCATAGTGGCGCGGGGTCAGCTTGACGCCCTGTGGCGGCACCAGGTCGATCAGCGGGTTGTGGTCCTGACGCGGCGGCACCACTTCGTGAACGGCGTTGACTACCTGCTCGTACTGCTGCGGGCCAGTGACCGACAGCACGCTTGGGTGCACGTCACGGATGCTGCCTTCTTCGACGCCCATGCAGCCGGTGACGATCACCTTGCCGTTTTCCTTGATGGCTTCGCCGATCACTTCCAGCGATTCGGCCTTGGCGCTGTCGATGAAGCCGCAGGTGTTGACCACCACCACGTCGGCGTCCTCGTAGGTGGGTACGACTTCATAGCCTTCCATGCGCAGCTGGGTCAGGATGCGCTCGGAGTCGACCAGGGCTTTTGGGCAACCCAGGCTTACGAAACCTACCTTGGGGGTGGCGGGCGTGGTGGACATGACTAACCTCGGTATTGAATGCAGGTCGCCCGGCCGGAATCGGGGGCGAACTTGACGGGCGCTTTTGGCGCCTCTGATCAAAAAGTGCGCAATTCTAGCGAGCGCAAGGGCGCTTGACCAGCAGAAATACGACGAACGCTGCGCTATGCTTCGCGCCGTTGTGCCGGGGTACCTTCTAGGGCCTGGTGGCTTTCGTGTACTTAGCTCAAGGCCGCAAGTACATGTTCGGGATCGTTATGAATCGCTCGAAGCAAGGCACGAGCTGGTCCTTCAGGTTCGCGACGGCCCTGTTCCCAATTTCGTAGAGTTCCTACTGCGACATCGATACGTTTGGCAAACGCAGCCTGGGAAAGGCCAGTGGCTTGACGAATCTTTTTGACTTGAAGTGCGTCTACGTGGAACTCACGCGAGGGCTGACGCTCACCGCGATCGATCTCATCCATCTGAGTCATGCTTTCCACAAGACGATCGAAGAGATGCTTTTCCATTATTTCCACCCTTTGTTTAGTGCGCGAAGCTGCGCTTTCTGACTGCTTGTCAAGGTATCCACGATGCCCTTGCGATAGATCAGAATCATACGGATCTGGTGGGCTGCAGTGACGTGGTAGTAGATCACTCGTACACCCCCACTCTTGCCCTTGCCCTTGGCTGCCCAGCGGATCTTTCTGAGGCCGCCGGTTTCCTCCAGGAGAGAACCGGCTTCGGGATGCTCGGCCAGATAGGCCTGCAAAGCCCGGTATTCTTCATCATCCAGGTGCTCCTTGAGATCGGAGGTGAATACTGGGGTCTCGATGAAGATCATGCAGTCCCTGCTATGCGTCAATGGCGTAGCTGGATGATAGGGCGCTCATCTACGTTGTACAAGGTGACGCTTGTGTCAGCGTGTGATTCTTCTTGATCAGGGGATGAGCGGTATAGGGTGAGATCAACGTTCAAGTATGGATTGAGAGTCATCAGGGCAATCCAGGCCTTCCAAACCGAAACCTGCCTTGGGGGTGGCGGGTGTGGTGGGCATGACTAACCTCGGTATTGAATGCAGGTCGCCCGGCCGGAATCGGGGGCGAACTTGACGGGCGCTTTTGGCGCCTCTGATCAAAAAGTGCGCAATTCTAGCGAGCGCAAGGGCGCTTGACCAGCAGAAATACGACGAACGCTGCGCTATGCTTCGCGCCGTTGTGCCGGGGTACCTTCCAGGGCCTGGTGGCAGAGTGATTACCAAGGGCCGTGAAGGCCGTTTGCGGGAGTGGTCGATGGTTCAGGCAAGCAGTCACGCTGAGGGCGGGCACGAGGGGAAGCAGGGTGCGTCACGGTCGGTGGGCCTGCTGGTGGCGGCGGTCGGGGTGGTTTATGGCGATATCGGCACCAGCCCGTTGTATACCCTCAAGGAAGTCTTTACCGGCGGCTACGGTGTGTCGGTCAACCATGATGGCGTGCTGGGGATCCTCTCGCTGATCCTGTGGTCGCTGCTGTGGGTGGTGTCGTTCAAGTACGTGATGTTCATCTTGCGCGCCGATAACCAGGGGGAGGGCGGCACCATGGCGCTGACCGCACTGGCGCGGCGGGCCACGGCGGCGTACCCGCGGCTGCGCACACTGATGGTGATCTGTGGCTTGATCGGCGCTTCGCTGTTCTATGGCGACAGTATGATCACCCCGGCGGTGTCGGTGCTGTCGGCGGTGGAGGGCGTGGGCCTGGCCTTCGACGGTATCGACCACTGGGTGGTGCCAATTTCGCTGGTGGTGCTGGTGGCACTGTTCCTGGTACAGCGGCACGGCACCGAGAAGATCGGCAAGCTGTTTGGTCCTATCATGGTTACCTGGTTCCTGGCGCTGGGCGCGCTGGGTGTGCATGGCATCTCGCAGAGCCCGGAAGTACTCAAGGCGTTCAACCCGGCCTGGGCAGTCAATTTCTTCGTGGTGCACCCCGGTATCGGCGTGGCCATTCTCGGCGCGGTCGTGCTGGCGCTGACGGGGGCCGAGGCGCTGTACGCCGACATGGGGCACTTTGGCCGCAAGCCGATTGCCCGGGCCTGGTTCATCCTGGTGCTCCCGGCGCTGGTGCTCAATTACTTTGGCCAGGGTGCATTGCTGCTGCAAAACCCGGAGGCCGCGCGCAATCCCTTCTATCTGCTGGCGCCGGGCTGGGCGCTGCTGCCGTTGGTCGGGCTGGCCACCATGGCCACGGTTATCGCCTCGCAGGCGGTGATTTCCGGGGCCTTCTCCCTGACCCGCCAGGCCATCCAGCTGGGCTATATTCCGCGCATGCAGATTCAGCACACCTCAAGCGATGAGCAGGGGCAGATCTACATTGGTGCGGTGAACTGGACCCTGATGGTGGGCGTGGTGTTGCTGGTTATCGGTTTCGAGTCGTCAGGCGCACTGGCGGCTGCCTACGGGGTTGCGGTGACCGGTACCATGCTGATCACCACCGTCCTGGTGTCAGCGGTGATGCTGCTGCTGTGGAAGTGGCCGCCGCTGCTCGCAGTGCCGATTCTGGTCGGCTTCCTGCTGGTCGACGGGCTGTTCTTCGCCGCCAACGTGCCGAAAATCGCTCAGGGCGGTGCGTTCCCGGTGTTGGCCGGTGGTGTGCTGTACTTGCTGATGAGCACCTGGAAGCGCGGCAAGCAGATTCTGGTCGAGCGCATCGATGAAGGGGCGCTGCCATTGCCATTGTTCATCAGCAGCATCCGCATTCAGCCACCGCACCGGGTCGAGGGTACGGCGGTGTTTCTGACTGCACGCTCCGATGCCGTGCCGCATGCGCTGTTGCACAACATGTTGCACAACCAGGTGCTGCACAGCCAAGTGGTGCTGCTGACTGTGGTCAGCGAGGACCGGCCCCGTGTGCCGGAACATGAGCGTTTCGAGGTGGAAGCCTATGGCGACGGATTCTTCCGGGTGTTGCTGCACTTTGGGTTCATGGATGAGCCGGACGTGCCTGCCGCGTTGAAGCTGTGTCATCTGGATGGCCTGGACTTCACGCCCATGCGCACCACTTACTTCCTCAGCCGCGAGACGGTGATCGCGTCACGGCTGGAGGGGATGTCGCGCTGGCGGGGCAATCTGTTCGCGTTCTTGCTGAAGAATGCCAACGGCAACTTGCGCTTCTTCAACCTGCCGTTGAACCGGGTGATCGAGCTGGGGACCCAGGTCGAGATCTGAATGGGTTTATACAGCAGGCTCAGGGCCGCAGAGCGGCCCTGAGCCTTGTCAGTTCTGCTCAGCTACGCTGGACTTGCCTTGGCGCGTCTCGATCTCGCCAATCAACCGCTTGGCGAGTGCCGGGTAGTTCTCGTCGAAGTGGTGCCCGCCAGGCAGTTTCAGGCGCTCACCTACTGCCGTCTTTTCCGTGCAACCGCTCTCGTCGGTTTCCTCGACGCCATATACGCACACGACCTTGGACGCCGGCAGCTTGGCCATTTCCGGCCCGGTTGGCGCTTCCTGGCCTTCCTTGCCCAGCCAGCCCTCGACCTCGATCTCGAAGCTGCCACTGCGCGCAAAGGCTAGCAGCATCACCGCATCGATACGCTGCTGGTCCTCGACGGGCAGGCGGTTGTAGATCGCCGGCAGCACGTCGGCGCCGAACGAATACCCGGTCAACACGAAGCGCTTGGTACCCCACTTCTGCCGGTAGTGATGCATCAGCTCGGAAAGGTCGGCGGCGCTTTGTTCCGGGGTCTTGTGCTGCCAGTAGTAGCGCAGCGTGTCGATGCCCACCACCGGGTAACCCAGCTTGGCCATTTCCCCGGCCACGTCGCGGTCCAGATCGCGCCAGCCGCCATCACCAGAGAGGAACAAGGTAACCGTGTCTGTGGTTTGCCCGGCCGGCACTTCGACCACCGGGATGGCCAGTGCGTTACCGTCGCGGCCGACCAGGGCTTGGGTCAGTTGCGCCTTGAGCACTTGGGGCAAGTGGATGTCGTAGTCGCTGATGCTGGTTTCGGCGTTGGCCTGGTCGCGCACGAAGGCGGCGCTGGCGTCATCCGGGTTGTCGTTCCAGGCGACGTTCCAGTGGCCATGGGCAGCCGATTTGGGCAGCGGTGCCTGGCAGTCAGGCTGTTCGAGGGTGAAGCCCACGGAAATGGCCCGGGCCTTGTCATCGTTCTGGCTGGCCAGCCAGCGCCAGGCTTGGGCGGCACCGGGACCGATACCGGCGACCAAGGTCGGTTTTTCCTGCAGTTGGTTCAGCGCCTGGTCCATGGCCTGTTGCTGCTTGCTGCAGTCGCCAGGCGGCAGAATCACCTGCACCAGCTGGGCTTCACCGGCCTGGCTCAGGTCGAGCAGTTGCTTGCCCGTCAGTGCCTGGTCTTGTGGCACGCCGATGGCCACCCGGGCCTTGGGGTGCACGCCAGGGGTAACACGGGTGATGCTGGTGTCATTGATGCTCAACTGTTCCAGGCGCGCCTCGGGCGCCGGGCGCGTCCACAGCCAGAAGGCCAGCGCACCACCCAGGGCGGCCAGCAGCAGGGGAACCAGCAGGTACAACCAAAAGCGTCGGGTCATCAGCGTTTCACCAATCCAGTCAGGCCGCCTGCAATCAGGGCGGCGGTGTCGGCCAGTGCCACCAGCGGGTCGAGCCCGGCTGGCACGGCCATGTAGCGGGGTTCCCAGTCCGGCTGGAACTTGTCCTTGAAGCGTCGAAGCCCCTGGAAGTTGTAAAGCTGTTCACCACGGCGGAACACCAGCGAACCCAAGCGTTGGGTCAAGGGGGCGCCGCGCCTTGGTTGCAGGCCGGACAGCGGTACCATGCCCAGGCTGAAACGCCCGTAGTCATGGCTTTTGTAGTGCAGGATCAAGCCGATCATCATGAATTCCATGGTCAGCTTTGGCGCTTCGGGGTGCGCACGCATCAGGTCGAGGCTGGCCAGCTCGTTTCCATGGGTTTCCAGCAGGTTGGCGAAGGCTACCGGGCGGCCCTGGAAGCGAATCAGGGCTATGCGGAAGTGCTGCAGGTAGTCTGGGCTGAAGCGCCCCAGCGAGAAGCCTTTCTCGCGCACGTTCTTGCCGCCGAGCCAGGCGTCGGAAATTTCCTTCAGCTCAGCCATCGGGGCGCGGCCGGGCTCATGGATCTCCAGGCTCAGGCCATCGCGTCCGCCGCGGTTCCAGGTGTAGCGCAGGTCTTTCATCTCCTTGCCTTTGGCTTCAAGGTCGAAGCGGCGCAAGTCGACCCGGGCTTCTTCACCGAGCTTCAATGCGGTCAGGCCGATGTCCATGTAGAACGGCAGGTTCTCTGCGCGCACCTGATAGAACACGGGGCGTGCGTGGTGCAGGTCGCACAGGTCGCGGAACTGCCAGATCATCTCGGCGCGTTCCTGGGCCGGGCCTATCGGGTCGTACAACGCCACCAGGCTGCGGCCGCGCCGGGCATACATGAGGAACGCGTTATCACGCGGGTGGAACAGCAACGCCTTGTCGCCAGTCAGCGCCAGGCCACCGTCGGGCTGGTCGGAGGCCTGCAGGATACGGTTGGCGCGTTGCAACTCTTCTTCGTCAGGCAGGTGGATCACGGGCGGCGCTGTACGCAGCAGCCACGTCAGTGCCACGGCAGCCAGCAGCAAGGCACTGCCCATGGCGGCGCGCAGGCCCCGTGGTGCATCGGCATCGAGGGTGAACTGCCACCACAGCTGATGGCTGTAAGGCACATCCTGATAGGCGAACAGCAGAAGCCACACTGATGCGCCTACCGTACAGGCGCTGGCCACCAGGAACACCGGCGAGAAGGGCAGCTCCAGCAGTCGGCTGGGGCGATAGAACGAGCGGCGGAACAGCGCGAGCAGGGCGGCGGTAAAGGTCAGCAGGCAAGCCTCTTCCCAGTCAAAGCCCTTCAACAGCGACAGCAGGGCGCCGACCAGCAACAGCACGGTGGTCAGTAGCCAGGCGGCGGACAGGCGCCGGCGCAGGCCTTGGGCCAGCAGCAGGCAGAGCACACCGATCAGGCTGGCGCCGAAATGAGAGGCATCGATCAGCCGGTGTGGCACCAGGAAGCCCATATGCTCCAGGCGCGTATCTATCTCGGGCGTGGCACCGGAAAACAGCAGCACCACGCCGGACAGGAACACCAGGATCGACAGGATCGGTGCGGCCAGACCCGAAGCGGCCTTGATGGCCTGTTGCGCAAACAGCAGGCGTCGGGCTTCATTGGCCAGCAGCAACACGCAGGCCAGCAGCAGTGGCAGTACCACATAGATCAGCCGGTACAGCAGCAAGGCTGCCGCCAGCGGTGCGGCACCGAGCTGGTCGGCAAAGGCCGCCAGCAGGATCGCTTCGAACACCCCGACGCCGCCCGGTACGTGGCTGAGCACGCCCGCAGCCAAGGCCAGCAGGTACACCAGCACGAACGCGCCGAAAGGAGGGGCTTCGGGCAGCAACAGGTAGAGCACGGTGGCAGCCGCCGCCACATCCAGCGCGGTAATCAGCAATTGCAGGGCCGCCAGGCGTGCATCCGGCAGGCGAAGTGTGCGCCGCCCCAGTTGAACGAGCAGGTTATTGGCCGCCGGTTGCTCGGCCAGGCGTCGGCGGTACAAGCCAATTACCAGTAAGGCAGACACCACCAGCACGGCGCTGGCAACAGCTGCCAGCAGGCCGGGCGCCAACCCGAGCGCTGTCGAGGCCGCGGGCAGGTTGCTCAATGTCGCCAAGGCGGCCAGGGGCGGCAGCGCGCAGCCCAGTGACAGGCTGGCAAACACGGTCATGCGTGCGACTTCGCCAGCACCAAGCCCTTGCCGTGCATACAGGCGATAGCGAACCGAGCCGCCAGAGAGCATCGACAGGCCGATGGCGTTGCCGATGGCAAAGGCGCTGAAGCCGCCCAGTGCCAAGCTGCGTGCTGGCAGTTTCACGCCTGCATAGCGGCTGGCCGACCACTCGTAGCCCAGCAGGATCACAAAGCCGATCACCGTTGCCAGCAAGGCGCCCAGCAATGACTGGGTCGGCACGCTGAGCATGGCATCGTGCAAGGCATAGATGTCCAGCTCGCTCAGCAGGTGGCGGCAGGCAATTAAGGCCATCGTGAACAGTAGCAGGGTCACCATCAGGCCTATGGGCTGGCGGTAGCGACTCAGGCGTTCGAGTAGGGGCAGGCGCTGCACAGCACCGGGTAGCGCCGTAGCGAGTGGCACCGGAGGTTCGGGATTGTGCGAAGTCATGAGTTGCCCCGGGCATGCAGCGCGAGGTGAAGGAAAGGTGCGGCCAAGTGAAAGTCCCTTAG
Organism: Pseudomonas sp. CGJS7; assembly: GCF_036961695.1. Taxonomy (NCBI): domain Bacteria; kingdom Pseudomonadati; phylum Pseudomonadota; class Gammaproteobacteria; order Pseudomonadales; family Pseudomonadaceae; genus Pseudomonas; species Pseudomonas sp. CGJS7. Next base: position 31,694 of record NZ_JBAMDI010000021.1, read on the forward strand.
GAAAACGTATCCAATGTTACTCCGGCCTCAGGCGTTTGCAGCGGCTTGGCAGGGTTAAAGATAGTTCATCCTGGGCACGACATCTCAAGCCTGCGGGTTGGCATGAGGGGAGGGAAAATCGAGGCGACGAAAGTCAGGGAGGTATAAAGCAACAAACCCCGCGCTGCTTTTACACAGGCGGGGTTTGTTCTGACGAATATGGTTGCGGGAGCCGGATTTGAACCGACGACCTTCGGGTTATGAGCCCGACGAGCTACCAGGCTGCTCCATCCCGCGTCAGTGGGGCGGATTCTACAGTGTGTGGTTTCTATGTCAAGCGCTAGGCTTTGATTTGTCGAAGTTTTTTCGAAAATGCTTATCTGCAGACAAAGAAAAAGGCCACTGTGTTAACAGTGGCCTTTTCTTGAATCTGGTTGCGGGAGCCGGATTTGAACCGACGACCTTCGGGTTATGAGCCCGACGAGCTACCAGGCTGCTCCATCCCGCGTCAGTGGGGCGGATTCTACAGCGTGTAGTTAATATGTCAAGCGCTAGGCTTTGATTTTTCGAGGTTTTTTCGAAAAGGCTTTTTTACGGGCAAAGAAAAAGGCCACTGCGTTAACAATGGCCTTTTCTCGAATCTGGTTGCGGGAGCCGGATTTGAACCGACGACCTTCGGGTTATGAGCCCGACGAGCTACCAGGCTGCTCCATCCCGCGCCTGTGAGATCGAATTCTACGGATTTACGCACTGATGTCAAGCAATTGTTTTGGAAAAACCTTTTTTGTTCAAACCCTTAGCGCTTCATAACAGTGTACAGCTCAGTCACGGCGGGGCTTTCAGGCCGATTATCGTGTAGCAAAGCAGGTGAGCTGTTTCAGAGGAGGGCGCATGCGATACTATCTGTATGAATTTACAGTGCTGACGGTCGTCCATGTCCTTGCGCAAGATCATCCACGTCGACTGCGATTGTTTCTACGCTGCGATCGAGATGCGTGACGACCCGCGCCTGGCCGGTCGCCCCATGGCGGTGGGGGGCTCGCCCGACCATCGCGGGGTAATCGCCACCTGCAACTATGAAGCGCGTGCCTATGGTGTGCGCTCGGCCATGTCATCGCGGCATGCGCTGAAGCTTTGCCCCGACCTGTTGATCGTCAAGCCGCGCTTCGAGGCCTACCGTGAGGCCTCGCGGGAAATCCACACGATCTTTCGCGACTACACAGAGCTCATCGAGCCTTTGTCCCTGGACGAAGCCTATCTGGATGTCAGCGACAGCCAGTGGTATTCGGGCAGCGCCACGCGCATTGCCGAGGATATTCGCCGGCGTGTTGCCCGTACCCTGCATATCACCGTGTCGGCAGGGGTGGCGCCTAACAAGTTTCTGGCCAAGATCGCCAGTGACTGGCGCAAACCCAATGGGCTGTTCGTGATTACCCCAAATGAAGTGGAAGCGTTCGTTGCAGCCTTGCCGGTGGCCAGGTTGCATGGGGTGGGTAAGGTGACGGCCGACAAACTGACGCGGCTGGGCATCGAAACCTGCCTGCATTTGCGTGAGTGGTCACGGCTGGCATTGGTGCGCGAGTTCGGCAGTTTTGGCGAGCGGTTGTGGGGGCTGGCACGGGGGATCGATGAGCGTGCGGTGCATAACGACAGCCGACGCCAGTCGGTGAGTGTGGAAAACACCTACGACACCGACCTGCCAGACCTGGCCAGTTGCCTGGCGCGGCTGCCAGAGCTGCTGGCTAGCCTGAACGAACGCATCGCCCGAATGGACAGCAGTTACCGGCCAGACAAGCCGTTCGTCAAGGTCAAGTTCCATGACTTCAGCCAGACCACCATGGAGCAGGCCGGGGCCGGCCGGGACCTGGAGAGTTATCGGCAATTGCTAGGGCAGGCGTTCGCCCGTGGCGGCAAGCCGGTTCGCTTGCTAGGGGTAGGGGTGAGGTTGCGAGACTTGCGGGGCGCGCATGAACAGTTGGAGCTGTTCCCGCCTAAATGAAAGGGGCTGCAATGCAGCCCCTTCTATTAATGCACGCCTGGATCCGCCACCAACCGGCCAGTGGCCTTGGTCAGCGACTGCAGGAACTCCTGTTGCAGCTCCGGATCGTTGCGGGTCAGCTCGATCAGGCTCTGTTCCATTTCACTGGCTTCCTCTTCAAGGCCCAGTTCGGACAGGCGCTTGACCCGGTGCACCCACTGGCCGACATCATCATCTTCGAGGTCATCGAAGATCAGCTCATGGGCTTCGAGCAGCTTATTGCGCAGGGTGGCGCTGACCAACAGGCTGGCATCGCCTCGTACCGCATTGTCCTCGTCAAGTACTTGCAGGTGCAGGGTGCCGACGTGGTTGAGGTTCTGCTCGGAGAACGGGCTGTCGAGCAGGTTCAGGCGCAGCACGCCGTTGCGGTCGGTGGTCAGCTCGTGGGTCATCTTGCCGGCCTTGACCTCGACCAGGCGCTCGCTCCAGGGCAGGCTGATGGATTCCTCGCGCTTGCCTTTCTGCACTTCGCTGATCCCGGCCAGGTTCTGCTGGGCGCGGCCGTTGGATGGCACGTTCATGAACGGGTTGAGCCCATCCACGCCATAACTGAGCCAGTCGTGGGTGATACTTTGCGGCAGGTTGCCCAAGGCAAAGACGTTGACCACATTGGCGCCGACACCCGCCACCACGGCCACTGCACCCAGCGGGATCTCGTAGATCTCCCGCCAGGGTTGGTAAGGCGTATAGCGGTCATAACGACGGGTCACTTCGAATTCGGTGACTTCGAAGCGCTTTTGCTCATGCACGCGCACACGTCGCTGCGGAAGCTCCATCACCTTCGGCTCGCCGACATCGATCTGCAGGGTATGCTCGAGCAGTTTGCGCTCGACGCGCTCCTCATGGTCGCTGCGCTGGGACATCTGGTTGGCGCAGCCGCTGACGAGCAGGGCGCCGCACAGTGCGGCGCCCCCAAGGGTAAAGGTACTTCGCTTGTACATGATCACTCGTGCATTGGTTATCAGCGGCGAACGCGGGCCTGCAGGAAGGTCAGCACTTCATTGAGCGGCAACGCCTGGGCGTCCTGCTCGGTGCGGTGCTTGTACTCCAGGTTGCCTTCGGCCAGGCCGCGATCGCTGACGACGATGCGGTGTGGGATGCCGATCAGCTCCATGTCGGCAAACTTGATGCCTGGGCTGGTTTTCTTGTCGCGGTCGTCCAGCAGCACTTCATAGCCGGCGGCAGTCAGTTCGGCATACAGCTTGTCGGTTGCTTCGCGGACCACGTCGGTTTCGTAGCGCAGTGGGACCAGGGCAATCTGGAACGGAGCCAGGGCGTCGTTCCAGATGATGCCCTTGTCGTCATAGCTCTGCTCGATGGCAGCTGCAACCACACGGGACACGCCAATGCCGTAGCAACCCATCGACAGCACGACCGGCTTGCCGTTCTCGCCCAGCACCTGGCACTTCAGCGCCTCGCTGTACTTGGTGCCCAGTTGGAAGATGTGGCCCACTTCGATGCCGCGCTTGATAACCAGGGTGCCCTGGCCGTCCGGGCTTGGGTCGCCTTCGACCACGTTACGCAGGTCGGCAACCTGTGGCACCGGCAGATCGCGCTCCCAGTTCACACCGAAGTAGTGCTTGTCGTCGATGTTGGCGCCGATGCCGAAGTCGCTCATCAGGGCAACCGAGCGGTCGATGATGATCTCCAGTGGCAGGTTGAGCGGGCCGAGCGAGCCGGCACCGGCGCCAATGGCGTCGCGCAGTTCGGCTTCGGTGGCCATGACCAGTGGGTCGGCAACCTGTTCCAGCTTGGTGGCCTTGATTTCGTTCAGTTCGTGGTCGCCACGGACGATCAGGGCAATCAGCTTGCCCTCTTCGGCACCGCGTACGATCAGGGTCTTGACGGTCTTTTCGATCGGCAGGCCGTGGTTTTCCACCAACTGGGCGATGGTCTTGGCATTCGGGGTGTCGACCAGGCGCAGCTCCTCGGTAGGGGCAGGGCGCACGGTTTCACGCGGGATGGCTTCGGCCTTCTCGATGTTGGCGGCGTAGTCGGAGCTGTCGCTGAAGATCACGTCATCTTCGCCAGACTCGGCCAGCACGTGGAACTCGTGCGAGTAGCTGCCACCGATCGAGCCGGTGTCGGCCTGCACAGGACGGAAGTCCAGGCCCAGGCGGGTGAACACATTGGTGTACGCCTGGTGCATGCGATCATAGGTTTCCTGCAGGGAAGCCTGGTCGGCATGGAACGAGTAGGCGTCCTTCATGATGAACTCGCGGCCACGCATCAGGCCGAAGCGTGGGCGGATCTCGTCACGGAACTTGGTCTGGATCTGGTACAGGTTGAGCGGCAGCTGTTTATAGCTGGACAGCTCGTTACGGGCTAGGTCGGTGATCACTTCTTCGTGGGTAGGGCCGACGCAGAAGTCACGCTGGTGGCGGTCTTTCAGGCGCAGCAGCTCAGGGCCGTATTGCTCCCAGCGACCGGATTCCTGCCACAGCTCGGCGGGCTGGATGCTCGGCATCAGCACTTCCAGGGCGCCGGCGGCGTTCATTTCCTCACGCACCACGGCTTCGACCTTGCGCATTACCCGCAAGCCCATCGGCAGCCAGGTGTACAGGCCGGAGGCCAGTTTGCGGATCATGCCGGCACGCAGCATGAGCTGATGGCTGATGACCACTGCGTCGGCAGGGGTTTCTTTCTGGGTGGCGAGCAAATATTGACTGGTGCGCATGGTTAGCCGTGTCGATTGCCTAAGACGTTGAAATAGCCCCGCATTGTACGGGGGGGAAACGAAGGCGTACAGGATGCCCCAGGGCGTGACACTTGTCAGCCAAGAAAAAGCCCGGCGTGATTGCCGGGCTTTTTCAGGTGCGGGGCACTGCAAGCCAGGCTTACAGGATGCTCAGCGGGTACTCCACGATCAGGCGCAGTTCGTCGATCGATGGGGAATCGTAGTAGACACCATCGGAAGAACGGTAGGTTGCTTGACGCACGCGGAAGCTCAGGTCTTTCGCCGGGCCTTCCTGCAGCACGTACTTGATGTCGACGTCGCGTTCCCATTCTTTGCCGTTGGTGGTGCCGGCGACGTTGGCGTCGGAACCGCGTACATAACGGGTCATGAAGGTCAGGCCTGGAATGCCGTATTCGGCAAAGTTCAGGTCGTAGCGAGCCTGCCAGGATTTCTCGTCTTCGGCGTTGAAGTCGGAGCGGGCCACGGAGTTGGCCAGGAAGATGGTGCCGCCACCGTCGATACCATAACCATAGTCGCCGTCGCCGGTGACTTTCTGGTAGGCCAGGGTGAAGGTGTGAGCGCCGATGTTGTAGGCGCCCGACAGGCTGAACGCGCGGTTGTCCAGCTTGTCGCCATCGAATGCGCGGTACTCGGCAGAGCCTTCGCTCTTGGTGTCATAGATGTTGAAGTCGAACACCAGGCCTTGATTGTCGGAGATCGGCAGCGCCCAGTTGACGTTGGCGTAGTATTTGCGCCAGTAGTCTTCAACCTTCGAGTAGTACAGGCTGGTGCTGAGGTTGTCGGTGAAGGCGTAGGTGCCGCCGACCACGTTGGCTTCCTTCAGGCCGAAGCTGTCGCGGTTGGTTTGTTCTTGGGCAGTCAGGCTGGTGAAGTGACCAGCGTGCAGGGTCAGCCCTTCGATCTCGTTGCTGGTGATCAGGGTGCCCTGGGCGATTTCTGGCAGCAGGCGGCTGTCATCGGTGGCGAAGACCGGCAGCGCGGTGAACTGGTCACCCACTTTCAGCACGGTGTCGGAGATGCGGAATTTGACCGCGCCGCCGCCCTTGGAGTAGTCATCCTGCGAACGGCCGTCGGAACCGGTCGGGAACAGGCCGGTACCGGCACGGCCCTTGCCGCTGTCCAGTTTCAGGCCGAGCATGCCGATGGCGTCGACACCCACACCCACGGTGCCTTGGGTGAAGCCGGATTCGAAGGTGCCGACGAAGCCCAGGCCGGTTTCTTCGCGACGGCTCTGGCCGCCTTCGTTGTTACGGAAGTCACGGCTGAAATACAGCATGCGGGTCTTGACGCTCAGCTTGCTGTCTTCGATGAAACCTTTGGACTCGTCCTGTGCCGAGGCCATTGCCAACTGCGAGGTCCCTGCCGAAACGGCCAGGGCGATCATGCTCCACTTCATCACGCGCATCGTGATTTGCTCCTTTGGTTTTTTAGGAAGAGTACCGCTGCGTCCAAGTCTTTTAGTTATATGGGGCAGCTCTTTCTTGTTATGTCGGCGAAAATGTATAGCACGCAGACTGTTGTTGGCGATATGGCTATAAGCACTCTTTGCGGAACTTTTTCACTATGTCGCTTTTAAGTATTTCCATGTCGCAAATCACGCCCCGATCGAGGGGCCGTATAACCTCAGCGCTATTCCTGTCACCGTAACGAATCTGTAACTACCGATTCCGGTTGAGGAAACTCCCTGGTAACCCATGTCGCTGTTGTTATTTGTCGCGTACACCTGCCACTGCAGATGTCGTGCCGACTTGGCGTGAAGGGAATGCAACAAGCGTGCTCAAAATTCGCAACAGTTCATGAAATTTTCACAAAACCTGCTACCGAGGGTCGGAAAGTCCCGTAAATGCGGGACGAAGGCTGCTTGTGTGATTTGTGCGATCGATAATCATTAGAAATTAAAAACTTGCCTTTAGAGTCAAAGTGTTACCGCAACTTGTTCATCCAGCATCGTTTGTGGGGTGGTCAGTGTGGGGAGGGCGGGCAGGTGGCCTCATTTTGGTGCGAAAAGTAGCGCTGTGTTACCGGGAGTGTGCAAGGTATCCTTGCTGCCCTGTTTTCCGCCTGAAGCGGGATGGTATTGCCTGAAGGAGATATGCCGTGTTCGTCCTCGATTCGCGTTTGCAGCAGGATTCGCTGGTGTTGGGAGAGTTTCCGCTGTGCCAGTTGCTGCTGAGCAAGGATGCCAATTACCCATGGTTCATTCTGGTGCCCAAGCGCGCTGGTATCAGTGAGCTGTTCGAGCTGGATGTGGCAGAGCAACAGCAGTTGTGGCAGGAGACCACCTTGTTGGCAGAGGCGTTGAAAGCCAGCTATGGGGCCGACAAGATGAACGTGGCTACCTTGGGCAACGTGGTCAGCCAGTTGCACATGCATGTGATTGTGCGCCAGCGCGACGACGCCGCATGGCCGGCACCGGTATGGGGCAAGTGTGCGCCTGTGGGCTACACCGATGATCAACTGCAAGCTGTTCGCCAGCGTCTGCGCGGGCTACAACTTGCTGGATACCAAGAGGCCTGAGATGACACTGGAAATGCGGATGGTCGAACTGGAAACCCGTCAGGCGTTTCAGGATGACACTATCCAGGCGCTGAATGACGTGGTGGTGGAGCAAGCGCGGGTGATCGAGCGGCTGCAATTGCAGATGGCCGAGCTGATCAAGCGTCATGAAGAGATGGTTGGCCAGTATGGCAGCGAAGGGGAAGAGGCCCCGCCTCCTCATTATTGAGTTGTTCCAGGCTGCTATCGCCGGCAAGCCAGCCCCCACAGGTATGATGCTGCCTTCAGGTGCAGCACGGCCCTTGTGGGCGCTGGTTTGCCGCTGATAGCGTCGGCCGGTCAGCCGTTGGTCAACGGCGGTTTACTGCAACCACGTCTTCGGCCTGCAGGCCCTTGTCGCGATGCATCACCGAAAACTCCACGCGCTGGCCTTCGACCAGAATGCGGTGGCCCTCACCGCGGATGGCCCGAAAGTGCACGAAGATGTCATCGCCCGAGTCTCGGGAGATGAAACCAAAGCCTTTCGACGTGTTGAACCATTTGACGGTGCCGGTATCACGGTTGCCGGCATCTTGTGCCACGTGTTGAGTGCTGCGTGCCTTGCGCGGGCTGCGGGCAAAGCCCACGGCCAGATGCACGGCCACGGCCAGCGCCGCACACACCAGGGCTGCCAGGTTGCCCATTTCGGGGCGGGCCAGTAGCGTCAGGGTCTGCAGCACGACGGCGACTACCAGCAGGGCGCAGGCCAGGTGCTGCAGTTGTTGCCGCGCGCCGCGATGATACAGCGGCACGACCGGGGCCAGCAAAAGGTTGAGCAGGCCGAGCAGGGCCAGGTAGACCGCGTCGGGTTGTTGCAGGAAGGGTGTCGCATCGGTTTTCAGGCTGGGTATGAGCGATAGCAGCAAAGCTGCCACGCCCGTCACCAGATGGACGATCTTGAACATGGGGTTGGCTCACTGTTGATAAGGCCGATCACAGGAAGAGCTGGCAGCACGGTGCGCATGAGATATAGAGCGCGAACACGTGGCAGGCCAGCCTATGCACCCGGCAATGACAGTCCGCACGGGTGGCACACTGCCTATTTAACAGTAAAGCCGCAGCCTACTCAAACCGCAGGCCGCCCAGTGGGCAATGTATTGCGCCATGTCACATGCGGCATGCGGCAAGTGTTGCTACAGTGGTCGGCACCCGCTTGAGTCTCAAGCCTTGTGGAAAGGGGAGCTTCATGGCAATCGATATCGGTATCAGTGAAGAAGATCGCAAGTCCATCGTCGATGGGCTGTCCCGCCTGTTGTCGGATACCTACGTGCTGTATCTGAAAACCCATAACTTTCACTGGAACGTCACCGGCCCGTCGTTCCGCACCTTGCACCTGATGTTCGAAGAGCAGTACAACGAACTGGCGCTGGCAGTCGATTCGATCGCCGAGCGCATCCGTGCCTTGGGCTTCCCGGCACCGGGTTCGTATGCATTCTATGCACGGCACTCGTCGATCAAGGAGGAGGAAGGCGTCCCCCCGGCAGACGAGATGATCCGCCAGCTTGTTCAGGGGCAGGAGGCCGTGGTACGCACTGCGCGCAGCATTTTCCCTGTGGTGGACAAGGTCAGTGACGAGCCGACCGCCGACCTGCTGACGCAGCGCATGCAGGTTCACGAGAAAACCGCCTGGATGCTGCGGGTACTGCTCGACGACAAGTAACCGTTGCTCAAGGCGGAAAGCTTGCGCAACCCCTGTGGGAGCGGGCGTGCCCGCGAACACCGGCGCAGCCGGTGCCATCCACCGCATTGCCTGCTCCCACAGGCTCCGCCTGGCAATCTGGTATTTGCGAAGGAACATTTTGCCGCTGCTTTAAGCTCGCCCGTCAGCGCTTCATAGGTCACCTGGTACCTGTGACGAGGAAGTGTGGCGCATGATGCAAGCGAACAAGCGTATGGCCGGCCAGGGCAGCTGGCCAGGAAAACAGTGCATCGACCCGTTCAAGGCGGACTTCGACATGTTGCAGACGCAGCCGGTGTCACGTTCCGTGCGGCTCAACGGCTTTTCTACCTGTCTGCGCCTGGAGGCTGTCTACTGGGGTATCCTTGAGCGCATCGCCGCCGCCAACCGTTGTTCGGTCAGTGCCGTGTTGTCCTACGTGGACCGTGAGGTGCACCTGCGCCAGGGCGGAGTGCGCAATTTCAGCGGGCTGATCCGGGTAATCTGCGTGGCGTGGCTGCAGGACCCGCCAAGTGCGCGCTGATCGCCAGGCGGGCTGCGCAGTGCTTGCTAACCATATATAATCCCGCTTTTTGCTGCCCCCCGGCAGCCAGCGTTATGGTTGACGAGAGACACCCATGCCCCTTTATGACTATCAATGTGCGTCCTGCGAGCACCGCATGGAAGTGCTGCAGAAGATCAGCGCCGCGCCGCTGATCGATTGCCCGGCCTGTCAGGCGCCGGCACTGAAAAAGCTGCTGTCGGTGCCAGGCTTTCGCCTGAGCGGTAACGGTTGGTACGAAACCGACTTCAAGACCGGGGCGAAAAAGAATCTGGCAGGCGGCGACAAGGCCGACTGAGTTGAATGCTGTGACCGGGTCTTGCAGTATTAGCCCTCCGGGCGGCCAAGGCCTCCACCGAATACACGAATCACGAGAAGCGAAACCACCATCATGATGCGCAGCCATTATTGCGGCCAACTGAACGAGAGCCTGGACGGCCAGGAAGTCACCCTTTGCGGCTGGGTCCATCGTCGCCGCGACCACGGCGGGGTGATCTTCCTCGACATCCGTGACCGCGAAGGCATGGCCCAGGTCGTGTTCGACCCGGATCGCGCCGAAACCTTCGCTGCCGCCGACCGTGTGCGCAGCGAATACGTCGTGCAGATCACCGGCAAGGTCCGCAAGCGTCCTGAAGGTGCAGTGAATGCCAACATGGCTTCCGGTGCCATCGAGATCCTCGGCTACCAGCTGAACGTGCTCAACGAAGCGGAAACCCCGCCGTTCCCCCTGAACGAATACTCCGACGTCGGCGAGGAGACCCGCCTGCGTTACCGCTTCATCGATCTGCGTCGCCCGGAAATGGCCGACAAGCTGCGCCTGCGCTCGCGCATCACCAGCAGCATCCGTCGCTTCCTCGACGAAAACGGCTTCCTCGACGTCGAAACCCCGATTCTCACCCGTGCCACCCCGGAAGGCGCGCGCGACTACCTGGTGCCAAGCCGTACCCACGCCGGTAGCTTCTTCGCCCTGCCGCAATCGCCACAGCTGTTCAAGCAGCTGCTGATGGTCGCTGGCTTCGACCGTTACTACCAGATCGCCAAGTGCTTCCGTGACGAAGACCTGCGTGCCGACCGTCAGCCGGAATTCACCCAGATCGACATCGAGACCAGTTTCCTCGATGAAAGCGAGATCATGGGCCTGACCGAAAGCATGATCCGCAAGCTGTTCAAGGAAGTGCTCGACCTGGAATTCGGCGAATTCCCGCACATGACCTTCGAAGAGGCCATGCGCCGCTACGGCTCCGACAAGCCAGACCTGCGTATTCCGCTGGAACTGGTCGACGTTGCCGACCAGTTGAAGGATGTCGACTTCAAGGTGTTCGCCGGCCCGGCCAACGATCCGAAGTGCCGTGTTACCGCCCTGCGTCTGCCAGGTGGTGCCAGCATGCCGCGCAGCAAAATCGACGAGTACACCAAGTTCGTCGGTATCTACGGTGCCAAGGGGCTGGCCTACATCAAGGTCAACGAGCGCGCCAAGGGCGTCGAAGGCCTGCAGTCGCCGATCGTCAAGAACATCCCTGAGGCCAACCTCAACAACATCCTCGACCGCGTTGGCGCCGTAGACGGTGACATCGTGTTCTTCGGTGCCGACAAGTTCAAGGTGGTCAGCGAAGCCCTGGGTGCGCTGCGTATTCGTCTGGGTCACGACTTCGAGCTGCTGACCTGCGAGTGGGCGCCGATGTGGGTCGTCGACTTCCCGATGTTCGAAGAGAACGAAGACGGCAGCTTCACTGCACTGCACCACCCGTTCACCGCGCCGAAGTGCACCCCGGAAGAGCTCGAGGCCAACCCGGCCACCGCCCTGTCCCGTGCCTACGACATGGTTCTGAATGGTACCGAGCTGGGTGGCGGTTCGATCCGTATCCACCGCAAAGAGATGCAACAGGCGGTATTCCGTCTGCTGGGTATCGAGGCGGAAGAACAGGAAGAGAAGTTCGGCTTCCTGCTCGACGCTCTGAAGTTCGGGGCACCGCCTCACGGTGGCCTGGCATTCGGTCTGGACCGTCTGGTCATGCTGATGACCGGGGCCCAGTCGATCCGTGAAGTGATCGCGTTCCCGAAAACCCAGAGCGCTGCATGCGTCATGACCCAGGCCCCTGGCATGGTCGACGCCAAGGCCCTGCGCGAACTGCACATCCGACTGCGCGAACAGACCAAGGTCGAGTAAGCAGTCCCCGGGCGCATCCACATGGATGCGCCTTTGCGTTTCGACGCAGGTTTTTTCCCGTCCCGCCCCGTCATGGGGCGGGGCCGTTTGTGATTCAAAGGATTCGGAGTCGTTATGGCTGGTCATTCCAAGTGGGCGAACATCAAGCACCGCAAAGAGCGCCAGGATGCCAAGAGAGGCAAGGTCTTCACCAAGTGGATCCGTGAACTGACGGTCGCTGCCAAGCAGGGTGGCCCTGATCCGGCATCCAACCCGCGTCTTCGCCTGGCCCTGGACAAGGCGTTGGGCGCCAACATGAGCCGCGACATCATCGATCGCGCCGTGGCCCGTGGTGCTGGCACCAATGAAAGCGACAATGTCGAAGAGCTGAGCTACGAAGGTTACGGCCCGGGTGGCGTGGCGATCATGGTCGAAGCCATGACCGACAACCGCAACCGTACCGCCGCGGCCGTGCGTCATGCGTTCACCAAGTGTGGCGGCAACCTGGGTACTGACGGTTCGGTGGCCTACCTGTTCGAGCGAAAAGGCCAGATCAGCTTTGCCCCGGGCGTGGAAGAGGACGCGTTGATGGAAGCGGCAATGGAGGCCGATGCCGACGACGTGGTCGCCAATGACGACGGCTCGTTCGACGTGTTCACCTCGTTCAACAGCTTCTATGCCGTGCGTAATGCCCTGGAAGAGGCAGGCTTCAAGGCCGCTGACGCGGAAATCGTCATGCAGCCGACCACCAGTGCCGAGCTCGACCAGGACGGTGCCGAGAAGGTGCTCAAGCTGATCGACATGCTCGAAGACCTGGACGACGTGCAGAACGTCTATTCCAATGCCCAGATTTCCGACGAGATCATGGAAAACCTTGGCTAAGGTGATTTGGCATTTTGTGCCAACTCTGAGCGTTTGATAGCGCCTGTGCCGGCCCTTTCGCGGGTAAACCCGCTCCTACAGGTATTACGCCCATTTCAAGTGTGGTGCAGTACCTGTAGGAGCGGGTTTACCCGCGAAAGGGCCGGCGCAGTTTGTAGAGATGCATCATTTTTTCGACGGGCTTTATGACTCTGATTCTAGGTATCGACCCCGGCTCGCGCATCACCGGCTATGGCGTGGTACGCCAGACCGCCCGTGGTTGCGAGTACGTGGCGTCGGGCTGCATCCGCACCGGCAGCGGTGAGCTGCACGAGCGGCTGCAGATTGTTTTTCGTGGTGTCAGTGAAATCATTGCCCAGCACGGCCCGGTGACCATGGGCATCGAACGGGTGTTCATGGCCCGCAACGCCGATTCGGCGCTCAAGCTTGGCCAGGCACGTGGCGCGGCTATCGTCGCCGCCGCCGAGGCCGGCCTGGAGATCGCCGAGTACAGCGCCACCCAGGTCAAGCAGGCCGTGGCCGGCACGGGTGGGGCCAACAAGGAGCAGGTGATGATGATGGTCATGCACCTGCTGAAATTGACGCAGAAACCGCAGATCGACGCTTCCGATGCCCTGGCCATCGCTCTGTGCCACGCCCACACCCGCTCCAGCCTGGTGCCGCATGGCTTGAGCACAGCGCGGCGACGCGGCGGGCGCTTGCGTCTGTAAGCGCTTCATGCGCTGATACACATTTTGTTCGGGTGATACATTCACCCGCTGCATTTGCTGATAGGGTTGAGCGGTCTTTGACCGGCTCCCCGAGAGGAAGGATCGGAACGTGATTGGACGTTTGCGCGGCACCCTGGCGGAAAAACAACCGCCTCACCTGATTATCGACGTCAACGGCGTGGGTTACGAGCTGGAAGTTCCCATGACCACGCTGTACCGTCTGCCCAAAGTGGGTGAAACCGTCACGGTGCATACCCACCTGGTCGTGCGCGAAGATGCCCACTTGCTCTACGGCTTTGCCGAAAAGCGCGAGCGCGAGCTGTTTCGCGAGCTGATCCGCCTGAACGGCGTAGGGCCGAAGCTGGCCCTGGCGCTGATGTCCGGGCTGGAAGTGGATGAACTGGTGCGCTGCGTGCAGGCCCAGGACACCTCAGCCCTGGTGCGCGTACCGGGCGTCGGCAAGAAAACCGCCGAGCGCTTGCTGGTCGAGCTCAAGGACCGTTTCAAGGCCTGGGAAACCTCGCCGGCCATGTTCACCCTGGTGTCCGATGGGCCTTTACCGGTCGCCAGCGAGTCCAGTGCCGAGGCCGATGCAGTCAGTGCCCTGGTCTCGCTGGGCTACAAGCCGCAGGAAGCCAGCAAGGCAATCGCCGCGATCAAGGACAAGGCCGGCCTGAGCAGTGAAGAGCTGATCCGCCGCAGCCTGAAAGGGATGATTTCCAAGTGATCGAAGCCGACCGCCTGATCGCCGCCAGTGGCCGCGACCGCGAAGAAGTCCAGGACCGTGCGATTCGCCCGCTGAGCCTGGACGAGTACATCGGCCAGCCGGTGGTGCGCGAGCAGATGGCGCTGTTCATCCAGGCCGCCCGCGGCCGCGGCGAGTCGCTTGACCACACGCTGATCTTCGGCCCGCCCGGCCTGGGCAAGACCACCCTGGCCAACATCATCGCCCATGAAATGGGCGTGTCGGTGAAGAGCACTTCGGGGCCGATTCTCGAGCGCCCCGGTGACCTGGCAGCCATGCTGACCAACCTCGAGCCGCACGACGTGCTGTTCATCGACGAAATCCACCGCCTGTCGCCTGTTGTCGAGGAGGTGCTGTACCCGGCCATGGAGGACTTCCAGCTCGACATCATGATCGGCGAAGGCCCGGCAGCCCGTTCTATCAAACTCGATCTGCCACCCTTCACCCTGGTGGGGGCTACTACCCGTGCCGGCATGCTGACCAACCCGCTGCGTGATCGCTTCGGTATCGTCCAGCGCCTGGAGTTCTACAACGACAAGGATCTGAGCACCATCGTCAGCCGCTCGGCCAACATCCTTGGCCTGGCCATCGAAGACCAGGGTGCCTACGAGATCGCCCGCCGTGCCCGTGGCACGCCGCGCATCGCCAACCGCCTGCTGCGCCGCGTGCGTGACTATGCCGAGGTACGCGGCAAGGGCCAGATCACCAAGGCCGTGGCTGACATGGCGCTGAACCTGCTGGATGTCGACGAGCGGGGTTTCGACCATTCCGACCGTCGCCTGCTGCTGACCATGATCGAGAAGTTCGATGGCGGCCCGGTGGGCGTGGACAACCTGGCTGCAGCCATCAGCGAAGAGCGTCATACCATCGAAGATGTGCTTGAGCCGTACCTGATTCAGCAGGGCTACATCATGCGCACGCCACGCGGCCGCGTGGTCACCCGGCATGCCTACCTGCACTTTGGGCTGAATATTCCCGGGCGCTTGGGGGAGGGGGGCGATTTTTCCGAGCCAGGCGATGAATGACAGATCGAAAGCGACTTTTTGTGGTCCTACCGCTGGCATGCCCCTGGTGCGCTGGCAATAAGACATTAATGAAGAAAAAACAGTTGCCACAGCGGATTGGCAAGCTGAGGAGTAAGCACTAGAGTATGCGCGCGCAAAATCAGCTCGAACCGTTCGCACATCGGTGTCGCGTCTATTACGAAGATACCGATGCGGGCGGCGTGGTGTATTACGTCAACTACCTGAAATTCATGGAGCGCGCGCGCACCGAACGCCTGCGGCACCTGGGCTTTTCCCAGTCGCAACTGGCTGAAGACAACCTGCTGTTCGTGGTCCATTCCAGCGAAGCGCGCTATCACGCGCCGGCGCGGCTGGATGACGAATTGCGGGTGACCGCGCAGGTCCTTGAACTCAATCGCGCCAGCTTGCGTTTCGTACAGCAGGTCTGGCGGGAAAAGGATGAAACGCTGCTTTGCGAAGGGCAGTTCCTGGTGGCTGCCGTGCGCGCCGACACTTTCAAACCCCGAGCCCTACCCCCCCAGCTGCGCGACGCCTTTGCGGCGGACGGCTCGGGTAATCAATCGAATGCAGGAGAATAAGCGTGGAAGCTAACGTCGTCGACCATACCTCCATGTGGAGTCTGGTCAGCAATGCCAGCGTGGTGGTACAGCTGGTAATGCTGACCCTGGTGGCCGCCTCGGTCACCTCATGGATCATGATCTTCCAGCGCAGCACCATGCTGCGCGCCGGTCGTCGTGCGCTGGATGCCTTCGAAGAGCGCTTCTGGTCGGGCATCGACCTGTCCAAGCTGTACCGCCAGGCAGGCAGCAACCCAGACCCGGACTCCGGCGTGGAGCAGGTGTTCCGTGCCGGTTTCAAGGAGTTCTCGCGCCTGCGCCAGCAGCCGGGTGTTGACCCGGACGCCGTCATGGAAGGTGTTGGCCGTGCCATGCGTGTGGCCATCTCGCGCGAGGAAGAAAAACTCGAGCAGAGCTTGCCGTTCCTGGCCACCGTTGGTTCGACCAGCCCGTACATCGGCCTGTTCGGCACCGTGTGGGGCATCATGAACTCCTTCCGCGGCCTGGCCAGCGCCCAGCAGGCCACCCTGGCTACCGTTGCTCCGGGCATCGCCGAAGCACTGATCGCTACCGCCATCGGCCTGTTCGCGGCAATCCCGGCTGTTATTGCCTACAACCGTTTCGCCGCGCGCAGTGAAGTACTGATCGGCCGTTACTACACCTTCGCCGACGAGTTCCAGGCGATCCTGCACCGCAAAGTGCACACCAGCGAAGAGTAATCAGGTAGAAGCCCATGGCCCGAGTTCGCCACAAACGCAAGCCCGTCGCCGAGATGAACGTGGTGCCCTACATCGACGTGATGCTGGTACTGCTGGTCATCTTCATGGTGACGGCGCCCATGCTCAACCAGGGCGTGAAGGTCGACCTGCCCAAGGTTTCCAGCGAAGCCTTGCCGCAGGACAACAACGTCCAGATCCTCACCATCTCCATCAAGGCCGATAAAACCTATTACTGGAACCTCGGCAGCGAAGTCGATACCGACAAGCAGATGGACAAAGCCATGACCTTGCCGGCCATGACCGACGCCGTGACCAAGATCATTGCTGCCGGCCGTGACCAGGGCAAGCAGACCCAGGTGTTCATTCGTGGCGACAAGGCTGTCGACTATGGCGCGGTCATGGGTGCCATGGGCGGGTTGCAGAAGGCCGGTGTCGGTAACGTTGGCCTGATTACCGAGGCGCCCTGATGCAACAGCGAGAGCCATCCGCCTCGGAAAGCTACTTCTGGCCCAGTGTCTGGGCCATCGGCCTGCATGTGCTGGTGTTCGCCCTGCTGTTCGTCAGTTTTGCCATGACGCCGGAGCTGCCGCCTTCCAAGCCGATCGTTCAGGCGACCCTGTACCAGCTCAAGTCCAAGAGCCAGGCAACCACCCAGACCAATCAGAAGATTGCCGGGGAGGCGAAGAAAACCGCTTCGCGCCAGACCGAAGTCGAGCAGCTGGAACAGAAGAAGGTCGAGCAGGAGGCCGTGAAGGCCGCGGAACAAAAGAAAGCTGACGCCGCTCAAAAGGCCGAAGAGGCCCGCGAAGCCGCCGAGGCGAAAAAAGCCGAGGATGCTGCCAAGGCCGCTGAAGCCGCCAAGGCTGCCGAGGCCAAGAAAGCTGCCGAAGCCAAGAAGGCCGACGAGGCGAAGAAAGCTGCCGAGAAACAGCAGGCCGACATCGCCAAGAAGAAGGCCGAGGACGAAGCCAAGAAAAAAGCCGAAGAAGAGGCCAAGAAAGCGGCCGCTGAAGAGGCGAAGAAGAAAGCCGCCGAGGACGCCAAGAAAAAGGCAGCCGAAGAGGCCAAGAAGAAAGCAGCCGAGGACGCCAAGAAGAAAGCGGCGGCCGAGGACGCGAAGAAGAAGGCAGCTGAAGAGGCCAAGAAAAAGGCCGCTGCAGATGCCCAGAAGAAGAAGGCACAGGAAGCGGCCCGCAAGGCGGCAGAAGACAAGAAAGCTCAGGCACTGGCCGAGCTGTTGTCCGATACCACCGAGCGGCAGCAGGCGCTGGCCGACGAGCAGGGTGACCAGGTGGCCGGCGACTTCGACGACCTGATCCGCATGCGCGCGGCCGAGGGCTGGGCACGTCCGCCTTCCGCGCGCAAGGGCATGACGGTGGTCCTGCAGATCAACATGTTGCCGGACGGTACCATCACCAATGTCAGCGTGGCCCGGTCCAGTGGTGACGGCCCGTATGACAGTTCGGCGGTGGCTGCGGTGAAGAACATTGGTCGTTTGACCGAGATGCAGGGTATGAAGCCGAGCGATTTCAACCAATATCGTTCGTTCAAGATGACATTTACACCTGAGGATCTAGCGTTGTGATTAAACGTCTGAGAGGACTGCTGGTCATGCTCTGCTGCGTGGCAGGCATGGCGGTGGCAGAAGAAAAGAACATCCTGGTTACCAGCGGCAGCGACCGGGCCACGCCCATCGCGGTAGTACCGTTCGGTCTGCAGGGCGGTAGCGTGTTGCCTGAAGACATCGCCGACATCATCGGCAACGACCTGCGCAACTCTGGCTACTACTCGCCAATTCCGCGGCAGAACATGATCAGCCAGCCGTCGCAGGCCAGCGAAGTGATCTTCCGTGACTGGAAAGCGCTGGGTGCACAGTACGTGATGGTCGGCAGCATCGTGCCGTCGGGCGGTCGCCTGCAGGTGCAGTACGCGCTGTTCAACGTCGCCACCGAGCAGCAAGTGCTGACCGGCAGCGTGGCGGGCAGCACCGACCAGCTGCGCGACATGGCGCACTACATTGCCGACCAGTCGTTCGAGAAGCTCACCGGCATCAAGGGCGCGTTCTCTACGCGCATGCTGTACGTGACGGCCGAGCGTTTCTCCACCAACAACACCCGCTACACCCTCCAGCGTTCGGACTACGACGGTGCGCGTGCGGTGACCCTGCTGCAATCGCGTGAGCCGATCCTGTCGCCGCGCTTTGCGCCAGATGGCAAACGTATCGCCTACGTTTCGTTCGAGCAGAAGCGCCCACGTATCTTCGTGCAGAACATCGATACTGGCCGCCGCGAGCAGGTGACCAACTTCGAAGGCCTGAACGGTGCGCCAGCCTGGTCGCCGGACGGTTCGCGCCTGGCGTTCGTGCTGTCCAAGGACGGCAACCCGGACATCTACGTGATGAACGTGGCCTCGCGCCAGATCAGCCGTGTTACCGCAGGCCCGGGTATCAATACCGAGCCGTTCTGGGGCAAAGATGGCAACACCCTCTACTTCACTTCCGACCGTGGCGGCAAACCGCAGATCTATAAACAGTCGGTCAGTGGTGGTGGCGCCGAGCGCGTAACGTTCGTAGGTAACTACAACGCCAACCCGAAACTTTCGGCGGACGAAAAGACCCTGGTAATGATTCATCGCCAACAGGGCTTTACCAACTTCAAAGTGGCGGCACAGGACTTGCAACGCGGAAGTGTAAAGATTCTGTCTGAAACAAGTCTTGATGAGTCTCCCACTGTTGCGCCAAACGGCACCATGCTAATCTACGCCACCCGCCAGCAGGGCCGGGGAGTCTTGATGCTCGTGTCGCTGAACGGCCGCGTGAGGCTCCCACTTCCTACCGCTCAAGGCGAAGTCAGAGAACCGTCCTGGTCCCCTTACCTGAACTGATTGCGGCGTAATACATTTTGCTTAACACACTGGGGTTTCATTAGGAGTTTCACGATGGAAATGCTGAAGTTTGGTAAATTTGCTGCGCTGGCTCTGGCCATGGCCGTAGCTGTAGGTTGCTCCTCGAAGGGCGGTGATAACGCAGGCGAAGGCGCTGCTGTAGACCCTAACGCTGGCTACGGTGCCAACACTGGCGCTGTTGACGGCTCCCTGAGCGAAGAAGCCGCCCTGCGCGCAATCACCACCTTCTACTTCGAATACGACAGCTCGGACCTGAAGCCAGAAGCCATGCGCGCTCTGGACGTTCACGCCAAGGACCTGAAAGCCAACGGCAACCGTGTTGTTCTGGAAGGTAACACCGACGAGCGCGGCACCCGCGAGTACAACATGGCTCTGGGTGAGCGTCGTGCGAAAGCCGTTCAGCGCTACCTGGTTCTGCAGGGCGTTTCCCCTGCTCAGCTGGAACTGGTTTCCTACGGCGAAGAGCGTCCAGTTGCTACCGGCAACGACGAGCAGTCCTGGGCTCAGAACCGTCGCGTAGAACTGCGTAAGTAAGTTCTTATGCGTATGTGCCGCCGTGTAGTAACCGTCCTCGCACTCAGCCTGCCGCTTGCGGCCTGGGCTGAGGTCCCTGTAGTAGATGACAACGCAGGCAGCTATCCGCCTGCGGGTTATGGCACGAGCGGCGCCTATGCCGGGTCAGGGGCTTCGGCCCCTGCCTCTGCACAGGGCCAGCTGTTCATGCAGCTGCAACAGATGCAGGATCAGCTTTCCCGCCAGCAAGGCATCATCGAAGAGCTGCAAAACGATGTGTCCCGCATGAAGCAGGAAAACCTGGAGCGTTACCAGGACCTGGACCGTCGCATCAACAGTGGCGCTGCGCCTGCCGCAACCCCTGACAATTCCTCCGGTGGTGGTGCGTCCAATGCCGCCCCCGATGCCGCAGCAGGTGCTGCTGCGCAACAACCGGCCGGCAGTAGCCAGCCCGGTGATCCGGCGAAAGAGAAGCTCTATTACGACGCAGCTTTCGACCTGATCAAACAGAAAGACTTCGACAAGGCCAGCCAGGCGTTCAACGCCTTCCTGCGCAAGTACCCCAACAGCCAGTACGCCGGTAATGCCCAGTACTGGTTGGGTGAAGTGAACCTGGCCAAGGGTGACTTGCAAGGCGCCAGCCAGGCCTTTGCCCAAGTCAGCCAAAAGTACCCGAAGCACAGCAAGGTGCCAGATTCGCTGTACAAACTGGCTGATGTCGAGCGCCGTATGGGCCATACCGACAAGGTAAAAGGCATCCTTCAGCAGGTCGTCACCCAGTACCCCGGCACCTCTGCCGCTCAACTGGCCCAGCGTGACCTGCAGAAGCTCTAGGCGTTGTCGCTGTACCGCTCGAAAGAAACCCGCGCCAGTCGCGGGTTTTTTCGTTAGAATCACTGCCCTTTTTTCGTAAACACGCTGCTGCGGATAACGCTATGTCGAGTCCGCGACAGTGCCTGACGGAGGCGGACAGCCTGTTTAGCTGTCACGCCCGTGGCGATCATGCAAGACACATTACGCATCACCGAAGTCTTTTACTCTTTGCAGGGTGAGACGCGAACGGCCGGGCTGCCCACGGTATTTGTGCGCCTCACCGGTTGCCCCCTGCGTTGCCAGTACTGCGACAGTGCCTATGCCTTCAGTGGCGGTACCGTACGCACCCTTGATTCGATCCTCGAACAAGTGGCCGGCTTCAAACCGCGCTACGTCTGTGTCACCGGTGGCGAACCACTGGCTCAGCCCAACGCCTTGCCGTTGCTGCAGCGGCTGTGTGATGCCGGTTACGAGGTGTCGCTGGAGACCAGCGGCGCGCTGGATATTGCTGGCACCGACACCCGCGTCAGCCGTGTGGTCGACCTGAAAACCCCAGGCTCCGAAGAGTCGCACCGTAACCGCTACGAGAACATCGAGCAGCTGACACGCAACGATCAGGTCAAGTTCGTCATCTGTTCCCGCGAGGATTATGACTGGGCGGTATCCAAGCTGATCCAGTACAACCTGGCCGAGCGTGCCGGTGAGGTGTTGTTCTCACCCAGCCATCATCAGGTGAACGCCAGTGACCTGGCTGACTGGATCGTTGCTGACAACCTGCCTGTACGCTTCCAGTTGCAGCTGCACAAGCTGCTGTGGAACGACGAGCCCGGACGTTGATTGAGGAGCACGTACACATGACAGAAAAACGCGCAGTAATCCTGTTGTCCGGCGGCCTGGATTCGGCCACCGTGGTTGCCATGGCCAAGGCCGAAGGCTACAGCTGCTACACCATGAGCTTTGATTACGGCCAGCGTCATCGCGCCGAGCTGAACGCCGCTGCCCGCGTGGCCCGCGACCTGGGTGTGGTCGAGCATAAGGTGATTGGGCTGAACCTCGACGGCATCGGCGGTTCTGCATTGACCGACAGCAGCATCGACGTGCCGGAAGCCCCGGGTGAAGGCATTCCGGTCACTTATGTGCCGGCGCGCAACACCGTGTTCCTTTCGCTGGCGCTGGGTTGGGCCGAAGTACTGGAAGCGCGCGACATCTTCATTGGCGTCAACGCCGTGGATTACTCCGGCTACCCGGATTGCCGACCCGAGTTCGTCGAGGCCTTCGAGCGCATGGCCAACCTGGCGACCAAGGCTGGCGTAGAAGGGCAGGGCTTCCGCATCCAGGCGCCGCTGCAGAACATGAGCAAGGCGCAGATCGTGCAGGCCGGTATGGCCCGTGGTGTGGACTACAGCCTGACCGTTTCCTGCTACCAGGCCGACGATGACGGCCGCGCCTGTGGCAAATGCGACAGCTGCCGCCTGCGGGCCGATGGTTTCAAGGCCGCCGGTATCGAAGACCCGACTCGGTATTTTTGAAAAAATCGTGATGGGGTGTTGAATTCTCGTTAGAAATCAGTATTATACGCGCCATCAAATGGGTCGTTAGCTCAGTTGGTAGAGCAGTTGGCTTTTAACCAATTGGTCGTAGGTTCGAATCCTACACGACCCACCATACGCAGTACGTTAGAGCCCGCTACCAGAAATGGTCGCGGGCTTTTTCGTTTGCGCTACGGGTTTCGGAAAAGGGCGCAGAGCGCCCACACATTACTCGGCCCATTCCGGGTCGCCAGTGAACACCACTGTCAGCCAGCGGTCCGGCCCTTCGCCGCCTACCGCGTCGCCAATCTCGTTGCGCCAGGCATCCCATTCATCGATGGTCTTCGCCGCCATGGTTTTGGGCACGATGAAATACAGCTCAATCTCCCGCGAACGCCCGACCTTGGCGACATAGGCGCGGTAAGACTGCAGGCCGTGGCGGGCGACGAAGGCCTTGGCCACCTCATCTACGTGCAGCTTGAGGTCGCCGGGGGTGACCAGGAAGATTTCAGACAGGGCCTGACGCACCACCGACATCGGCAACGGCACGATCACCAGGCACACCAGCGCCAGCACCGCCGGGTCAATATAGGGTGATACCCATTCCAGCGCAGTGCCCTGCACGGCATAACCAAAACAGAAGGCGATCAGCAGTGCGGCAGTGATGCTGGCCGACATCACCCAGCCCTTGACGTCCATGCGCACGAAGTCTGATTTCAGTTTACGGTTGGCGCGGGCCTCGATGACGGCGATTGTCACACAGGTGATCACCGTCAGCGCCGCGTAGACCATGGCAATGCCGAACTCCAGGTGGCGCCCGCCTTGCAGCAGGCTGCTGACGGCGTTGATCAGCGCGTAGATGGCCACGCCGCCGAGCAGAATGCCGTTGAGTGCCAGTACCATGGGCTCCAGGTGCCAGAAACCCATGGTGAAGCGCTCGCGCAGCTTGCGCGACATCTGCACGCTGGTGGTGTGCGAAGTGATCAGCTTGACCACCACCAGCGACAGCCCGCTCATGCTGGCGTCGACCAGCGAGTACACACCGTCGAAGACGATGGAGAACGAGCCGGAGGCAAGGCCGAAGGCGATGCCGATGGTGGCGATGAACAGGGTCGCGGCGATCGAGGTGCGTAAAAGCCCTTGTTCGCTGGTGATGTCGAAGAAGGTGGATCGGGTTGGATTAGGCATAAGTTGTGCTCAAAAATAACAATGGTGCGGTGCCTGTCAGGGCCTCTTCGCGGGCACTCCCGCTCCCACAGGAACTGCACAGCCCCTTAGGGCACGCCGAACCTGTGGGAGCGGGCGTGCCCGCGAAGAGGCCCTGACAGGCTAAACGCGAAACTGCTCCATCAGCGCCTGCTGCTGGTTGGCCAGCCGGTTCAGGGCCTGACTGATGCGTGCCGATTCATCGGCCTGCCCAGCCAGTGATTCTGTCACGTCTCGAATGCCGGCCACGTTACGGTTCACTTCCTCGGCCACCGCACTCTGCTCTTCCGCCGCCGAGGCAATCTGCAGGTTCATGTCGCTGATCACCGCCACGGCCTCGCCAATACGCTGCAGTGCCGGTAATGCCTGCTCCATGCGTGCGGCGCTGTCCAGGGCCTGGCGTTGGCCTGCATGCATGGCCCCGACCACGTCCTGGGTGCCTTGCTGAAGGCCTTCGATGACCTGGCGAATTTCCTCCACCGAAACCTGCGTGCGCTGGGCCAGGCCGCGCACCTCATCGGCAACCACGGCGAAGCCACGCCCGGCTTCGCCTGCGCGGGCCGCTTCGATGGCGGCATTCAGTGCCAGCAGGTTGGTTTGCTCGGCAATGGTGCGGATCACTTCAAGCACCGAGCCGATTTGCCCGCTGCGGTCTTCCAGTGCACGAGCCTCGTCCATGGCAGTGTTCATGCCTGCGGCCAGGCGGTCGATGCCCTGGCGCGTGCTGTCCACCAGTTGCAAGCCTTCCTGGCTGGCCTGATCCGCGGCGCGTGCGGCCTGGGCCGCCTGCGAGGCATTGTGGGCGACATCCAGGGCGGTGGCGCTCATTTCGTTGGCCGCTGTGGCCACCTGTTCGATTTCGCGATGCTGTTGCTGCATGCCGTCGCTGGTCTGGCTGGCAATGGCGGCCGATTGGTCGGCGGTATTGCGGGCCTCCTGCAGCGAGCCTTTGACCTGGGCAATGACCGGTTGCAACTTGTCGAGGAAACGGTTGAACCAGCCGGTGAGCTGGCCCAGTTCATCCTGGTGGGCGTAGTCCAGGCGACGGGTAAGGTCGCCTTCGCCACTGGCAATGTCTTCCAGGCGTGCAGCCACGGCCAGGATTGGCCGGGTAACGCCGCGCGCGGTCAGCCACACCAGCAGCAAACCCACGATTGCCGTGCCAAGGCCTATCAGCAGGCTGGTGAGGTTGGCGTTCTGGTTATGGGCATCAAGGCGCTGGTTGAGGGCGACGGCAGGGGCCTGCAGCACGCTTTCCGGCAGTTCCAGCACTACCTGCCACGGGGCTGTGTCAGGGATTGGCGTGAAGGGGTGGGCCACGCGCAGCAGGCCGTCGGCTACCGCCTTGTCCATAGACTTGCCGAGCACGCTGTCGTCGCGACTGTTGCCGGCCAGCAGGCCGGCGGCGGTGGCGATGCTCACCTGGCCCTGGCCGTCGAACAGATCGCGGCGGCCGTCCACGCTCAGTTGCTGCAGGTTGGCCAGGCCGATGTCCACGCCGACCACGCCGACTACCTTGCCGTGTTCCAGCAATGGCAGAGCGATGCTGGTCATCAGCACCTGACGGCCGTTGACCTCGTCGAGGTACGGTTCGAGCATGCAGGTCCTGGCGGTGTCCTGCGGGCAGGTCAGCCAGCGGTTCTTCGCCGCGCCGTTGCTGCCGATGCTGGTGTTGCCGAGCATCGTTTCCGGCATGGCTTCAAGTTCCAGGGTGCCGGGGCTTGGTTGGGACCAGTACAGCGAGAAACGCCCGCTCTCATTGCTGCCCATGGCGTCCTGGCCGAGGTAGTGGCTGTCCTGCTGGTCCAGGGCATTGGGTTGGAACACCAGGTACAGGCCGATCACATCCGGGTTGCCGGCCAGGCTGGCACGCGCCTGGCGGGTCAGTTCGGCGCGCAGGTCGCTACCACCACGATCCTTCAGCACCTGTACCAGGCGGGCAAAGCCATTGCCGTACTGGTAGGCGTCCATGAAGTAGCGCTGGATACGCAAGGCCTGGGTTTCGGCGTGGGCCTGCAGGCGCTGGCGGGCGCTGTCTTCGAGCATGGCAGTGTTGGCCTGGTTGACCAGGGCGGCGCTGCGATGGGCCTGGGTCAGCGAGGTGGCTACCAGCAAGGCGACAATGGCCAGCAGGCACAGGCCGGCGAGGAGTGTGATCTTCCACTGGATGGAGAGGCGACGCAGCGGCATGAGGGCTTTCCTTTTCGAACAAATGCAACGCCCGCGATCAGGCGCGGGCGTTGTTGGCAGCGTGGGTCATTCGGCGACGTAGTTGGGCGGTGCCGCGCGGAAGGCTTTGGTCAGCCAGCCCAGGTAGACCAGCCCGAGCGCAGCCCAGATACCGCCAAACATCAGCGAATGTGCGTTCAGGTCCAGCCACAGCGAGACGATGATGCAGAAGCCGATGGTCGGCAGCACCAGGTACTTCAGCTGATTGGCCAGGCCTTTACGGTTGCCTTCGCGCAGGTAGCAGTGGTTGATCACCGACAGGTTGACGAAGCTGAACGCGACCAGGGCGCCGAAGTTGATGATGGAAGTGGCGGTGACCAGGTCGAAGAAGATTGCCGACAGCGAAATCAGCCCTACCACGGCAATGTTCAGCACTGGCGTCTTGTAGCGCGAATGCAGGCGGGCGAAGACGCTGGCCGGGATCACGTTGTCGCGGCCCATTACATACAGCAGGCGTGACACGCTGGTTTGCGAGGCCAGGCCCGAGGCGATGGTGTTGATCACGGTGCAGGCGATGAAGATCGACTGGAAGAGCTTGCCGCCAACGTACAGGGCAATTTCCGGCAGGGCTGCTTCCTGGTCGTGGAAGCGGGCCATGGTCGGGAAGTAGGCCTGGATGAAGTACGACACGGTGATGAACACCACACCGCCAATCAGTGCGGTGAGGAAGATCGCCCGGGGAATGGTCTTGGCCGGATCGCGGGTTTCCTCGGACAGGCAGGTGACCGCGTCAAAGCCCAGGAACGAGAAGCACAGGATGGTCGCACCGGCGGCCAGGGCGCTGAACTGGGTCTGGCTGTCGGCGAACGGTATCAGGCTCCAGGTGGTACCCAGCCCTTCACCCTGGTCCAGGCCGCGTACGCACAGGTAGATGAACACGGCGATGATCGCCACCTGCACACCCACGAACAGCAGGTTGAAGTGCGCCACCAGGTTCACGCTGCGCATGTTGATCAGGCTGATCAGGGTGACGAAGCCGGCCACCCACATCCACTCAGGCACTTCCGGGAACATGGCCGAAAGGTACAGCTTGGCCAGTAGTGCGTTGACCATCGGCAGCAGCAGGTAGTCCAGTAACGAAGACCAGCCCACCAGGAAGCCCACGTGCGGGTTGATCGCGCGCTGGGTGTAGGTGTAGGCCGAGCCCGACTGCGGGAAGCGTTTTACCAGGGTGCCATAGCTCACCGCGGTGAACAGGATGCCAGCCAATGCCAGGATGTAGGCGCTGGGTACATGGCCGGCAGTAATCCCGCTGACGATGCCGAAGGTGTCGAACACGGTCATCGGGGTCAGGTAGGCCAGGCCGATGATGATCACGTGCCAGAGGCGCAGGGTTTTGCGGAGTTGGCCGTTGCCGGAAGCGCTGTGGTCAGGCTGCATGCTGGCATGGCTCCTGCTGCTGGGCGTAAACGACGGGCACGGTGTATTGCGCATGCGGCAAGGGCGAGCGGGTGGGCTCCATGTTGTTCACCTTTTATGTTGGAGCGGCGGAAGGCGCGGTGGGGCGCGCAAAGTGGTGAAAATAAAAAACGATGGGTAGGTGGGTGTCAAGTTAAACATGACAAGATGTTGCCGGATTGAAATATCTATCGATGAAATACGGGGTTTGTTCGGTTTTTGCGCGTTTTTTTGCGATTATGATCAATTTGTGTGTTCGTAAAAATTAACGAGCCCTTTGCTTGCCGCAGCGTGATGTCGGATGTGTCCGAAAAATGGCATTTCTCGACCTGGGCCAGCACTCGGCCCAATCGGGGGTGGTACTCTTCGAATTCTGCGTGGCCTCTGGCCGCCTTCGAAGCCCTTACGGACAGCAATCGGTTCTATTCATGAAGAAATCAGTTGGCATCCTTTCCGGCCTGGCTATCGCCATTGCCGTCGCAACTACCGCAGGCGCCTGGTACACCGGCAAGCAGCTGCCGGCAGAGCTGGACAACGCCCTTGCACGCAGCAACGCCGAACTCAAAAAGGCCCTGGTCAGTACCGGTGGTAGCATGAGCATCGAGCGTGTGTCGCTGGAGCAGCATCTCTTCAGCAGCACTGCCCAGTACCGGCTCAAGGCTCGCGACGTCAACGTGGGTCAGGGCGAGGTGATCAATTTTGACGTGGGCGTGACCGACCAGATCGAGCACGGCCCGTTTCCGTGGTCGAGGGTCAGGTCACTGAAGCTGATGCCGGTAATGGCGGTCAGCAACAGCACGCTGCAGAAGGATGACGCCGTTGCGCCATGGTTCGCCGCTGCGGGTGAAAAGGCCCCGATCAGCGCGCAGACCAGCCTGGGTTACGGCGGCAATGTGGTCAGCCAGGTTCAGCTGGCGCCGCTCAAGTTTGACGAAGCGGATGGCAACAGCCTTGACTTCTCGGGCATGCAGTTCGAAGTCAGTGGAGACAAGGAGGGCAAGGCCTCGAAGTTCCAGGGCCAGGCCGACAGACTGGTGATGAAATGGGTGCATGACGACCAGCCGCCGGCCACCTTCGAGCTCAAAGGGCTGACGTTTGGCGGTAACCTCGCCGCCACCGCGCACGATGCCATCTATGTCGGCAACGTCGATCTGACGTTGGCCGAAACCAAGGTCACCCTTGGGCCGAAACAGCAGGTGCTGCTGATCAAGGGCCTGGAACAGAACGCCTTGCAAACCCTCGACGGCACGGACACCGTAGGTGGCCGCGCGGAGTACAAGGTCGGTGACATCAGCTGGGATGGCCGCGCGGTAGGCAAGGCGCAGATGGCGGTGAGCGTGACCTCGGTCAACGCCCCGGCGCTGCAGGCCTTGTCGAAGTGGTACCAGTCGCACTTGCCGGAGTTCGAGGCCGCCAGTGCGGCTGGCCAGCCGGTACCGCAGATCCAGATGGACGACGCCGAAAAGGCCCGCTTCCAGGGTGACTTGCAGAAATTGCTGGCCGCCAAGCCCAAGCTGGCGGTGGAAAACCTGTCGTTCAAGACCGCCAATGGCGAGAGCCGCTTCAACCTGTCGATGGACCTCGCCGCGCCGGCAAGCTTCGACCTGCCGCCGGACCAGCTGAGCAAGCAGATTATCACCGAGGTGAAAGGCAAACTGTCGCTGTCCAAGCCGATGATCGGTGACCTGGCGACCTTGCAGGCGTTGCTGGATGGCCAGACCGACGCCCAAGCGATTGCCATGCAGTCGAGCCAGGCGGGGGAGATGGTCGGCATGATGGCGCTGCAGAGCGGCATGGCCACCGTGCAGGGCGATGATGTGGTCAGCAGCCTGCACTATGCCGATGGCATGGTCGATTTCAATGGCAGAAAAATGACCGTGGAAGAATTTGCCATGTTCATGGCGGCGCATCTGGGGGCCCTGTCGCCGCAGGGGTGATGGTTTCTACTGTTGCGGCCTCTTCGCGGGTGAACCCGCTCCTACGAGGATTTCACAGTGTAGGGGCGGGTTCACCCGCGAAGGGGCCCGCACAAGCACTACAAAAACCCCTTTAGTAATCGCTGGATTGTCTGTAGCCTTCGGCCTCCGATAATAATCCGCGCCCGCAGAGGGCCGTGACGGTCAGCATGCCGTCCGGCACCCTTAGCCGATCTGCCAGGGCCGGGTGATACACTCGATTTGACGCGCAAGCGCGCCTGCAGGTCCAGCGATCATGACCCAGATTTCCGAACGCCTTTTGGTTCAGGCCCACCTCGACGCCAAACAGCCCAACCCGCTGACAGCCGAGCAGGAGGCCGAATACCGTGCGGCCATCGCTGCCGAGCTCAAAGCCCAGAATGCCGTGCTGGTTGCCCATTATTACTGCGACCCGGTCATCCAGGCGCTGGCTGAAGAAACCGGCGGCTGTGTATCCGACTCGTTGGAAATGGCCCGTTTCGGCAAGAACCACCCGGCCGAAACGGTCATCGTGGCCGGTGTACGCTTCATGGGCGAGACGGCAAAAATCCTCACCCCGGAAAAGCGCGTGCTAATGCCGACACTGGAGGCCACCTGCTCGCTCGACCTGGGTTGCCCGGTGGAAGAGTTCTCGGCCTTCTGCGACCAGCACCCTGAGCGCACCGTGGTGGTCTACGCCAACACGTCCGCAGCGGTGAAGGCACGCGCCGACTGGGTAGTGACTTCGAGCTGCGCGCTGGAAATTGTCGAAAGCCTGATGGACAACGGCGAAACCATCATCTGGGGCCCGGACCAGCACCTGGGCCGTTACATCCAGAAGCAAACCGGTGCCGACATGCTGCTGTGGGACGGTGCCTGCATCGTTCACGAAGAGTTCAAGTCGCGCCAGTTGGCCGACATGAAGGCGCTGTACCCGGATGCTGCGATCTTGGTGCACCCCGAGTCGCCGGAAGCGGTAATCGAGCTGGCCGACGCGGTGGGCTCCACCAGCCAGCTGATCAAGGCTGCCCAGACCCTGCCGAACAAAACCTTCATCGTCGCCACCGACCGCGGCATCTTCTACAAGATGCAGCAGCTGTGCCCGGACAAGGAATTCGTCGAAGCCCCCACCGCCGGCAACGGCGCGGCCTGCCGCAGCTGTGCGCATTGCCCGTGGATGGCGATGAACACCCTGGAGCGGGTGCTGGATTGCCTGCGTAATGGCACCAACGAGATTTTCGTTGACCCGGCGCTGGTGCCCAAGGCGATCAAGCCGCTTAATCGCATGCTGGACTTTACCCAGGCGGCGCGGCTGAAGCTGTCTGGTAATGCCTGACGCCAGACCGCGTCGTACTCTTCGCGGGCTCGCCCACGAATCGCCTTCAGCGCCCCATCATTTCCTGAACCATGCGCCGCTGCTCCATGATCTCGCGCTGGCGCTGGTCAATCTGTGAGGCCAGCGGGAAGTTACCGCCCGCCCGACGCTTGGCGTAATCCAGCTGCTGGATTGCCTGATCAAAGTCGCCGACCAGCGTGAAGTACTCGGCACGCGCCCGGTGCAAGCCAATGGTATTGCCCGACAAGCCACGCACCTCGGCCATGTCGTACCACACATCCGGGTCATCCGGCCGACTCTTCACCAGCTCGTTCAACACCTTCTCGGCCTCAGTCGGCTTGTTCTGTTTCACCAGCAGGTCGGCACGCACCTGTTTCAACGGGTAGTTGCCCGGGTACAGCCCCTGCATCCGTTCGGCGCGCTGCTGGGCGTCGGCAAGACGGTTGTTGGTGATGTCCAGGTCGATCTGTGCCAGGTTGTAGGTGATGTCGTTAGGCGCCTTGGCCAGCAGCGGCTTGAGCATTTCACGGGCCTCGTTCAATTGCCCGCCCTTGATCTGTGCCAAGGCCAGGCCATAACGTGCGGCGTCCAGCTTTGGGTCTTCGTCCAGTTGGGCGCGGAAGCGCTTGGCGGCAAGCCCCGGTGTGCCCTCGTAGATCAGTGCCACCCGGGCGCGGATCAGTTGGTAGCGCATGCTGTCTTCAATGCCACCCTTGGGCGCTTGGTCGGCGCGGTTACGGGTGTCGGCAATACGTGATTCGGTCACCGGGTGGGTCAGCAGGAATTCCGGCGGTTTGGCGTCATAGCGATACTGGCGTGCCAGGCGCTCGAACATGGTCGGCATGTTGCGTGGATCGTAGCCGGCTTTTTCCAGGTTCTGGATACCGATGCGGTCGGCTTCCTGTTCATTCTGGCGCGAGAAGCGCCGTTGCTCCTGAATGGCCGCTGCCTGGGTGCCGGCAATCATGCCGATGCCCGCATCGCCGGCACCACCTGCGGCCAGCACGATGCCGGCCAGCAGCGCCGCCATCATCGGCAGCTGCATGCGCTGCTGGGCCTCGACACCCCGCGCGAAGTGGCGTTGCGACAAGTGCGCCAGTTCGTGGGCCAGTACCGAGGCATATTCGCCCTCGGTCTGGGCGTTGAGGAACAGCCCACCGTTGACCCCGACAATGCCACCCGGGGCGGCAAAGGCGTTCAGCTCGCGGCTGTCGATCAGGATGAACTCCAGGCGCCGGTCCTGCAGCTGGCTGGTTTCGGCCAGCTTGTACACGCTGGTTTCGACATAGTCCTTGAGCTGTGGGTCATTGAGCTGATTGACCTGGCCGCGCAGCAGGCTGAGCCAGGCACGGCCCAGTTGGTGCTCCTGTTGCGGCGAGACGATCGCAGAACTGGCATCACCCAGTGATGGCAGGTCGTCAGCATGGCCGGGAAGGGCCATCAGGCAGGCCAGCGTCAGCAGGGTAGGGCGCAGTAGATTCATGCATGAAGCTCGCGTCGGATCAAAGATACCTACTGTAGCGGGCTCACACGTTGACGACCAGTGGCGCTATCCTAGCCAGCCATGCCAAGAAGCAGCCTGGCGATGCCTTTGGAGACCCTGCGATGAGTAACACCCTGACCTGCGACGCCGAACTGGACGCCAGCGGGCTGAATTGCCCTTTGCCACTGCTCAAGGCCAAGATGGAACTCAATCGCCTGGCCAGTGGCGCGGTGCTCAAGGTAATCGCCACGGACGCAGGCTCCCAGCGCGACTTCCGCACTTTCGCCCAATTGGCCGGTCATACCCTGCTGCAAGAAACGGCCGAGGCCGGTACCTACACTTACTGGCTGCGCAAGGCCTGAGTCTTTTCCAAGGATCGTCAATGTTCAAAGTGCTTCGCGACTGGGTGCAGCGCTACTTCTCCGATGAGGAAGCGGTGGTGCTGGCGGTCCTGTTGTTCCTGGCTTTTACCGCCGTGCTCACCCTGGGCGGCATGCTCGCGCCGGTGCTGGCGGGCATGGTGCTGGCGTTTCTGATGCAGGGGCTGGTCAACGCCCTGGAGCGCGTGCGCGTACCTACACGGCTGGCGGTGATGCTGGTGTTCGCCTTGTTCATGGGCGCACTGGCGGTGTTCATGCTGGTGCTGGTACCGCTGCTGTGGCACCAGCTGATCACGCTGTTCAACGAACTGCCGGGCATGCTCGGCAAGTGGCAGTCGTTGTTGCTGCTGCTGCCGGAGCGTTATCCGCACCTGGTGTCGGATGAGCAGGTATTGCACGCCATCGAGTCGGTGCGCGGTGAAATTGGCAAGTTTGGTCAATGGGCGCTGACCTTCTCGCTGTCCAGCCTGCCACTGCTGGTCAATGCCATGATCTATCTGGTGCTGGTGCCGATTCTGGTGTTCTTCTTCCTGAAGGATCGCGAACTCATTGGCCGCTGGGTCAGCGGTTACCTGCCGCGCCAGCGCACCTTGCTGAACCGGGTGGGCAGCGAGATGAACCGGCAGATCGCCAACTACATCCGTGGCAAGGGTATCGAGATTCTGATCTGCGGCATTGCCACTTACATCGCCTTCATCAGCCTGGAGCTCAATTACGCAGCGCTATTGGCGTTGCTGGTGGGGCTGTCGGTGGTGGTGCCTTACGTGGGCGCGGTGGTCGTGACCGTGCCGGTCACCCTGATTGCGCTGTTCCAGTGGGGCTGGGGCGACCAGTTCATCTACCTGATGACGGTGTACGCGATCATCCAGGCGCTGGATGGCAATGTGCTGGTACCGCTGCTGTTCTCCGAAGCGGTGAGCCTGCACCCGGTGGCGATTATCTGCGCGGTGCTGCTGTTTGGCGGTCTGTGGGGGTTCTGGGGGATATTCTTCGCCATCCCGCTGGCGACGCTGATCAAGGCCGTGCTGGATGCGTGGCCCAAGCAGGAGCCTAGCGTTTCACCGATGCTTTGAATGTAATTGGGGCCGCTCTGCGGCCCTTCGCGGGCATGCCCGCTCCCACTGGGCCCTGCACAATTCCAGTGGGAGCGGGCGTGCCCGCGAAGGGCTGCAAGGCAGCCCCATTCAATTTCAAGCCTTGTTCAAGGCTTGGGCGGCCGCCAATACGGCATCCACATGCCCGGGCACCTTCACGCCACGCCATTCCTGGCGCAGCACCCCGTCCTTGTCGATCAGGAAAGTGCTGCGGTCAACGCCCATGTATTCCTTGCCATACAGCTTCTTCAGCTTGATCACGTCGAACAGCTGGCACAGGGCCTCGTCCTTGTCGCTGATCAGCTCGAACGGGAAGCCTTGCTTGGCCTTGAAGTTCTCGTGCGACTTGATGCCATCACGCGACACACCGAATACCACGGTGTTGGCCGCGGCGAAGGCGTCGTGCTGGTCGCGGAAGCCCTGGCCCTCGGTGGTGCAGCCTGGGGTGCTGTCCTTGGGGTAGAAGTACACCACCACCTGCTGGCCCTTGAGTTCGGCAAGGCTGACGGTTTGCCCGCTGGTGGCCTGGGCCTGGAAGTCGGCGACAGGTTGGTCGAGTGCTACAGCCATGATCGGTTTCCTTACATAGGGTTCTGGGGACGCCATGGCTCGATCAGTGCGTCGAGGTTCAGGGCATCGGCAAAGTCCAGGAACTGGTCGCGTAGCCAGCTGATCTGCGTGCCGGCCGGCAGAATCACGGTGAACTGGGCGTTGAGCATGCTGCTACCGGTTTGCGGCGCCAGGTAGGTGTCGCAGGTCATGGCTTCCAGCTCGACGCGGTGGTCAAGGAAGAACTGGCACAGCTCGTTGATGATGTCCGGGCGGTAGGCAGCGCTGACGTAGGCCACATACGGAAGGGCCTGCGGGCGCACTTCCTGGTCCGCGCTGCGGACCACGTCGAGGGTCAGGCCGTGCTTCTTGCCCAGGCCTGGCAGGGTGGATTCGAGACGTGCCAGTGCATCCCAGCTGCCGCCCACCTGCAGCACCAGGGCGCTGGTCTCGCCGTGGCGGCTCAGGCGCGAGGTGACCACCGCGCAGCGGTTTTCGAAGGCAGCGCGGCTGAGGACGTTGGCCAGCTCCATGGGGTTAGGGCCCAGGGCACTGATGACAAGGAATTGTTCGCGGACGGTGGGGGTGGACATGCAGCATTCCTAAAGCGATGAGCGGTCGGCACAGGACGGGCAAAAGCCTCCTGTCGGCAGGGCCCGGGGCTCGCATGCGAGGTCTTGGACGCTGGCGGGGAGCAAGGTCGACGGCCCGGCGGGCCGCGCTGCACCGATCAAAGGGCCAAGGGTAGCGAAATAAGCCGCCGAGGGGAATGCTCCACCCGCCTGCTTCGCTTGTGCAAGGTCGATGCCCCCAGTACCATTACCGCTCTCTTTTTCCGGCAGGAGCAGTTACATGATTGCGGGCAGTATGGTGGCATTGGTCACACCCATGGATGCACAAGGGCGTGTTGACTGGGGCAGCCTCGACAAACTTGTAGACTTCCACCTGGAAAACGGCACCCATGCGATCGTCGCTGTCGGCACCACCGGTGAGTCGGCCACGCTGGATGTCGAAGAACACATCCTGGTCATCAAGCACGTGGTCGAGCGCGTCAAACGCAGCGCCAAACCAATTCCGGTCATCGCCGGCACCGGTGCCAACTCCACCGCCGAAGCCGTGCACCTGACCCAGAACGCCAAGAATGCTGGCGCCGACGCCTGCCTGCTGGTTGTGCCGTACTACAACAAGCCGACGCAAGAAGGCCTGTACCAGCACTTCAAGCACATTGCCGAAGCCGTCGACATCCCGCAGATCCTCTACAACGTTCCCGGCCGTACCTCCTGCGACATGCAGGCCGAGACCGTGATCCGCCTGTCGACCGTGCCGAACATCATCGGCATCAAGGAAGCCACGGGCGACCTGGCCCGCGCCAAGGCCATTCTCGATGGCGTCAGCAAGGACTTCATCGTCATGTCCGGCGACGACCCGACTGCCGTCGAGCTGATCCTGATGGGCGGCAAGGGCAACATCTCCGTCACCGCCAACGTCGCTCCGCGCGAAATGGCGGACCTGTGCGAGGCCGCCCTTGAGGGCAATGCCGAGAAGGCCCGCGCAATCAACGAAAAACTCATGCCGCTGCACAAAGACCTGTTCTGCGAGTCCAACCCGATCCCGGTGAAATGGGCGCTCGTCGAAATGGGCCTGATGCAAAAAGGTATTCGCCTGCCACTGACCTGGCTGAGCGAAGGCTGCCACGAAAAAGTCCGTACTGCCTTGCGCCAGTCCGGCGTACTGGTTTAAGAGGAAGTACACCGCATGAAGCGACTGGCTGGTCTTTCCGCCCTTGCCCTGATTATCTCCAACACCAGTGGGTGTGGCTGGCTGTGGGGCGAGGATGGCTATTTCCGCGACCGCGGCAGTGACTACCTGCAGGCGCACCCGACCGCGCCGATGCAGCTGCCGCCGGACGCCAGCAACGTCAAACGCCTTGACCCGCTGCTGCCGATTCCGCGTAACGTCGCTGACGATACCGTCAAGGGTGAGTTTGAAGTGCCTCGCCCGCAACCGTTGACGGGCGGTGCCGCCCAGGTCACCGACTACAGCCTGCAGCGCAGCGGCAGCAGCCGTTGGGTGCTGGCCCAGCATTCGCCAGCCGAAGTGTGGCCGGTAGCCCGGCAGTTCTTCGAGGATAACGGCTTCCGCATTGCTGAAGAGCGCCCGCAGACGGGTGAGTTCAACACCGCCTGGCAGCGTTTCGATGAGCTGTCGGCATCGCTTGGCCAGCGTCTGGCCAGCACTGCCAGCAGCGGCGACAGCGAGGTGCGCGTACGTGTGCGCATGGAGCCTGGCGTGCAGCGCAACACCTCCGAAGTCTATGTGGTCAGCGTCGAGCGCCCGGCGGGCAGCACTGCCGAGCCTGCGTTCCCGTCCACCTCCATCAATACCGGCACCGATGCCCTGCTGGCCGACGAAATGCTTGCCAGCATGAACCGCAGCGCCGAGAAGGGCGGTTCGGTGTCGCTGCTGGCCGCGCGCGATTTCGACGCACCAAGCCGCGT
The DNA here is from genome assembly GCF_036961695.1 of Pseudomonas sp. CGJS7. Classification (NCBI taxonomy): domain Bacteria; kingdom Pseudomonadati; phylum Pseudomonadota; class Gammaproteobacteria; order Pseudomonadales; family Pseudomonadaceae; genus Pseudomonas; species Pseudomonas sp. CGJS7. The sequence continues at coordinate 67,813 of NZ_JBAMDI010000021.1, forward strand.
CAGCCTGAGCGAAGACGGCAGCGGCAACCCGGTGCTGTACCTGGGCTCCGACCTGGACCGCGCCTGGTCTGGCGTGGGCCGTGCCCTGGAGCAGGGTGGCGAATGGCGTGTTGAGGACATCAACCGCAGCCTGGGCCTGTACTACATCAACCTGTCCGAAAAACCTGACGACAAGCAGAACCAGCCTGGCTTCTTCAGCCGCCTGTTCGGCAGCGAGCCGACCAAGGAAGAGCGTGAAGCCCGTGCCGAGCGTTACCAGGTTCGCCTGAGCAAGGTGGGTGAGAGCGTGCAGGTCACGGTCGAGAAAAACATCAACACCGTGGCTCCGGCCGATGTCGCCCGCCGCGTGCTGAGCGCCATTCAGGACCACCTGGGCTAAGTGCGCTTCGCGGTACTCGGAAGCGGCAGCCAAGGGAACGGCACGCTGATCGCCAGTGGTGACACGTTCATCCTGGTCGATTGCGGCTTTTCCCTGCGTGAAACCGAGCGGCGCCTGGCGCTGCTCGGGGTTTCTGCAGCTCAGCTCAGTGCAGTGCTGGTCACCCACGAACATGCCGACCACGTGCATGGGGTCGGCTTGCTGTCACGGCGCTACAATGTACCGGTCTACCTCAGCCAAGGGACTTTGCGCGGCATGCGCAAGCCGGTGGAGGTGGCCGGTTTTCTCGCGTGTGGCCAAAGCCTGCGTATCGGCAGCCTGGAAGTAACCGCAGCGCGGGTCGAGCACGACGCCTACGAGCCGTTGCAGTACGTGGTCAGCGATGGTCGGCGGCGTTTTGGCATGCTCACTGACCTGGGCTCGTACGACGCGCTGCTGTTGGAGCGTTACCAGGGCCTGGATGCACTGCTGATCGAGGCCAACCACTGCCGCGACCTGCTGGCACGCGGTCACTATCCGGCCTTCTTGAAGCAGCGGGTGGGTGGCATGCAAGGGCATTTGAACAACCACCAGGCCGCGCGCCTGGTGCACGAGTTGGGCTGGAGCAACCTGCAACATCTGGTGCTGGCCCATCTCAGCAGCAAGAACAACCTGCCACACTTGGCCCGCCAGTGCTTCGTCGACACCCTTGGGTGCGACCCGGACTGGCTCCAGGTGGCGAATCAGGAACACGGGCTCGACTGGCGCGAAATCGCCTAGCCCAACACCTCAAGCAAGCGGAGCCCAATCATGGAAAAACGCGAAGAACTTTACCGCGGCAAGGCCAAATCGGTTTACAAGACCGACGACGCCGACCGCTTGATCCTGCTGTTCCGTAACGACACTTCGGCGTTCGACGGCAAGCGTATCGAACAACTCGACCGCAAAGGCATGGTGAACAACAAGTTCAACGCCTTCATCATGCAGAAACTGGAAGAAGCCGGCGTGCCGACCCAGTTCGACAAGCTGCTGGGCGACAACGAGTGCCTGGTGAAGAAGCTGGACATGATTCCGGTCGAGTGCGTGGTGCGCAACTACGCTGCCGGCAGCCTGGTCAAGCGCCTGGGCGTGGAGGAGGGCATCAAGCTGGAGCCGTCCACCTTCGAGCTGTTCCTGAAGAACGACGAGAAGGGCGACCCCTTCATCAACGAATCCCACGTTGTCGCTTTCGGCTGGGGCACCGCCGAGCAACTGGTTGAAATGAAGAAGCTGTCGTTGAAGGTCAACGAAGTGCTGAGCAAGCTGTTCGATGACGCCGGCCTGCTGCTGGTCGACTTCAAGCTGGAGTTCGGCGTATTCCACGGCCAGATCGTGTTGGGCGACGAGTTCAGCCCGGACGGCTGCCGCCTGTGGGACAAGGAAACCCGCAAGAAGATGGACAAGGACCGCTTCCGTCAGGGCCTGGGCGACGTGATCGAAGCCTACGAAGAAGTTGCCAAGCGCCTGGGCGTGCCGCTGTAAGCGGCACGTTCACGCAAGCGCCTGATACCACGCGGTTTTTTTGAAAAAAGATTTGCGTTTTAAAAGAACGCTGGTATGATGCGCGGCATTGGAGAGATGCCGGAGTGGTCGAACGGGACGGATTCGAAATCCGTTGTACTGGCAACAGTACCTAGGGTTCAAATCCCTATCTCTCCGCCATACAAGATTAAGCCCCTGAAAGCGAAAGCTTCCAGGGGCTTTTTCGTTGCGCCTTACTTTTTCATCATCCCCAACTCAGCATCATCCAGCAGCGCCTTGGCCATCGCGCTCAGGTAATGCGAGGCCCAGATCAGTTTCTGGTCGCCGTCCATCAGGCCGGTGATGATCAGGTCGCGCACGTAACCCATCAGTTCGGATGCCTGTTCGCGGGCGTCCTGGCAGGGGATGCCGGGTTCGATGCGGAACAGCGGGTGGGTGTTGTTTTCGCCTTGGTAGAAGCAGGTCTTGCCGACTGTGGTGGGTTCTGTCGTGTTGTCGGTGGGCATTGTTTTGTTTCCCTGGATTTTGGGTTGCCTGGGCTGGCCTCCTCGCGGGCTCGCCCGCTCCCACAGGTACTGTGCAGTGCGTGACGGCTGTGATGACCCTGTGGGAGCGGGCGTGCCCGCGAAGAGGCCTGACCTGCTAATGCAAGGTGTAAGGCTCTGTGGGTAAATGCGGCCGCATCTGCAACTGCATCAACGCCGACTCGACCAGCCCCTGTACCGCTTCCATTTCATGGATCACGGCCTGCATCACGATCGAGCTGTGGGCGGTGGGTTTGAGTTGCACGGATTGGCGGGCCACGGACAGAGCGCAGAGTACGTACTCTGAGGACTGGACCAGGGTGTCTTGCAGGATCTGGGTGGAATGGGGGGAGTAGGGTGGATCGGGGACTGTCTTGCGCATGTAAGCTCCTTGGGTAGTGGAGCCGCCTGGCAACGCTGTCAAACGAATGGAGGCAGCTATACATGGGTTGACAGACCGGTACCCAAGGACCCGGCGCACACGAATGTGCCCCATGCACAGCTGCCATTAAGCGCTGCAACGGAAACTTGAGTAGTCGGCCTGTCAAAGCCGGTCGCTGATTTCACAACGACGAGCCGAGACTAGAGCGCGACCGAATCCGTCGCAACCGTTTGAGCGGGTTGGCAGTATGTTTGGGAAACGCCCTACAAGGAAGGGGATAATTCTGAGTTCAAGTTGTAGGACGGATTTCTACTAATCAATCAGACAGGCTTCCTGCAACATTTTGTCTTGAACTGCCAATGGCACCTTGGGCTACAATGCGGCCCTCTGATACGCCACTCACGCCCAGGCCACACGCCGTAATGATTACGCGCGCTGGGCGATGAACTCTTCCTGACATGGATTCGTTGGATGCTTTGCGCCGTACTGGTCTCCCCCTGCGCCCCTCGCTGGACGGCTGAATTGTCGTCTGCGGCCAGTGCTGCACACTTTCTGAAAACCCCGCACAAACTCGAATGCTGCCGCCAACCATTGGCTGCGGTACGCGGCTGTGCGCCCCACCGAAAATGGAGTGCTCCACTTGCGTAAGAAATTCGTCGCGTCCCTTCTGGCGGTCGCCATCGCCTCTACCACGGCCTGTGCACAGCTCGGGATCAGCAAAGAGCAAGCGGGCACCGTGATCGGTGGCCTGGCCGGTGTGGCCATCGGCTCGACCATGGGCAGTGGCAACGGCAAGATCGCCGCCGCGCTGATCGCAGGTGGCATTGGCGCCTACGTGGGCAACCGCATCGGCCACATGCTCGATGAAAAGGACCAGCAAGCCCTGGCGCTGCGCACCCAGGAAGTGCTGAGCCAGCAACAGACCACCGCCAGCGCCCAGCCTGTGACCTGGAAGTCCGACCACTCTGGCGCCACCGCGCAGATCGTGCCGGGCAAGGAATACACCAAGACCAAGCAGGTCGAGGTCAAGCGCGCGCCGAAGATCCAGGCGGTGCCGTCGATGAAGCTGATCAACGAGCCGTATGTGACCATCAGCGACAACCTCAACGTGCGCGCCGCGCCTAACCAGGCTGGCGAGAAAGTCGGCAGCCTGAGGAACCACACCGAATTCACCGCCGTGGGCTCCACCGGTGACTGGATTCTGGTCGGCCGCAAGGGTGTGACCGTGGGCTATGTGCACAAGAACTACGTCGAGCCCAAGGCGCAAGCGGTTGCCAAGCGTGTAACGCCAGCCGTCAACCTGGACGAGCTGGACGTTGCCGCCAGCAAGGAAACCCAAGGTTTCGACCTGGACTCGGTGCAGTCGCTGCCGACCCAGACAGTTGCCGCCGAAGCGGCCTGCCGCCCGGTCACCGTCAGCCTGAAATCGCAAAGCGGCCAGACCGAACAAGAGCAGAACACCTTCTGCAAACAAGCCAACGGCACCTGGGAACTGATCTGAGGAACTCCATGAAAAAGCACGCGCTCGCGCTGGCTGTGATCGGCGCTTGTGGTCTGGTACCGCAGGCGTTCGCCCACGAGCTGGCCTTTTCCAAGAAAGACAACATCAAGGTCGAAGTGCCCGGGGATGCCACCACCTGGTGCAAACCCCAGGTCGACCTGACCATTACCCGCCCGGCCTGGGATAACCAGGAACTGCTGGCGGGCCTGCTGACCAAGCTGCCGTTCGTGTTCGCCAAGGACTGCTCGACCGCCAAGGTGAGCTGGAAGGCGGTCGATGCCAAGGGCAACCTGTACGCCAGCGGCTCGGGCAATGCCAGCAACCTGGGGCTGGTGACCCTGGCTGCTGCGCCTGCCACTGCCGCCCCGGCGCCGGCTGCAGCAGTTGCCCCCGCTCCTGCACCTGCGCAGCCAGAAGCACCGGCTGCTGCTGCACCGACACCGGCACCTGCTCCGGCCCCAGCCCCAGCCCCAGCCCCTGCTGCTGCAGCGGCGCCGGCAGTGGTCGAAGCCGCACCTGCGCAGGCAAAACCCGCTCCGGCCCCCGCGCCCGCGCCAGCCGTAGCCGCAGAGCCAGCCCCGGCCCCCGAAGCTCCGGCAGCAGCCCCTGTTGTGCCGCCCGCTCCGGCACCTGCCACAGCAGTCGCCGCAGCCCCCACTTCGGACTTCGGTCGCTCGGTGGTCCTGGAAAACCGCAACCTGATGCAGGTAACGGACGGCACCGGCTGCAAATGGGTGCTCAGTACCTCGATCATCGGCGATGGCGACACCCTGTCGTTCGGCACCACCCCGGCCATGCCGTGCCCGGCGTCCGGCTTTGGTGAAGGCAGCTTCGACAAGATCAGCTGGAAGGCTGTGGGTACCTACCGGGGTGATAACTGGACCCGCGTTTATGCTCACCCGAGTGGTTTGATCTTCAACAAGAACCTTGAGCCTGCGGTAAAGGACAAGGCCGTTTCTTATCTCACGCCGCAAGCTGACCAGGCCGCGTTCCTGGTCGGTGAGATCCCCGGCCGGCAGATGAAGGTGTACCTGACGTTCACCCGCTCCAGCTACGGCGTGCTCCGCCCGTTCAGCAGCGACCCTTACTACGTCGCGGTCACCCCGGACGAGTCGTTTGCCCTGGACGCGACCAAGTACAAGGAAGCTGCGCTGGAAATCTTCGACCTGATCAAGACCACCTCGCCGACCACCACCGATGTGGCCAACCTGTTCATCGTCAAAGACTTGTCGGCGATCTCGAACAACATCTGGGGCAACGACGCGCAGAAAATCACCCGCAACCGCATCGGCATCAACCGCCAAGGCCTGTTCTTCGATGTGCGCGACGGTGCCAACTGGGCGGTACAGCGTGAGCAGCAGCGTGTGCGTGAGCAGCGTCAGCGCCAACAGGAACTGGCCCGCGTGCACACCCGTGTGCTGGAGCGTTACCAGCAGTTGCAGGACGGCATGAGCGAATTCAAGGGGCGCGAAACCGAGGCGTTGGCGCAGATGGCCGGTATCAAGGTGCGCTTTGCTTCGCCACTGGAGCAGCAAAACCCTGCGACTTCGGCCAGCGTGATGCCGATGATGGTGCACGTCACCGGCAAGAAAGGTGACTTCTACAGCATCGACTTCCCGAGCAACGGCCGCCTGGTTGCGGACGAGGAATACAGCGAAGGCTGGTACGTGACCCAGGTGGCCAACGCCACGCCGTACTACCCGCTGGACGACGGCCGCGCCGTGCCTACCTACCGTGCCTACAGCGCCGGTGAACCCGAGGCCTGCAAACAGGACCACTGTGCCGACCGCGTGTCGTTCGGCGCCGTGCTGGCCAAGGAATTCCCCAACGCCGGTATCGATTTCAGCTGGACCCCCGAGGTCTCCCAAAAGTACGTGAACGACTGGAACAACGCTTCCGCCATGGTCCAGTGAGGCAAACACCATGATCAAACAGATGAACAAGAAGCAGCTGCTGATTGGCGGTGTGGCCGCAGCGGTGCTGGTGCTCGGTGGTGGCTATGCGATGGTCGCCAGCTCGGGCAAGAAGGCTGCGCTGGCCTACTACGACGACTTCAAGGAGCGCTATTTCCTTGAGGATGTCCTGTCTGAGGGGGACATTTCCTACTCGGCGTTTTCCGGCAACCTGACGGTAGCCGACCCGGAGATCCGCGTGGCGGCGGCGCAGACCAATGGCGCCCAGCAGTTCCTGCGCGGCCTGTCGGGCTTGATGGAGTCCGTACAGGGTAGTTCGGCTGAGGAAGGCCTGGCGGGCTGGGCCAAGTACCAGCTCAATGTCAGCCGCAATGTGGCCGGGGTGTACCTGAAGGCTGATGCGCTGAAGCTGGCCCATGACGGAGACAGCAAGGATGGCAGCATTCATATCCAGTTGCTGGGCATGCAGATGAGCAACCCTTACGTTGCCAGCAAGGGTGCCGAAGTCGTGCTGGTGGCTGATGTCAGCGACGAAGTCCAGCCACGTGCCGAGCTGGCCGCCAATGGTCGGGCCGCCCCGTCGAACTTCACCTGGGGCGCCAACATGGCGGTGCGCCAGCCAGTAACTGGCGCGTTTCTGGTCAGCAGCACGGGTGACTTTGGTACCACGGTCGACCTGGACTTCACCATCAAGCGCTCCAGCGATGGCGAAGGCTCGATGGCGTTCGTGGTCACCCACCGCAACGACGGCTCCAAGGTGGGGGAAATCGTGCGCAAGGCCGACTTCCAGTCGCTGCCGGAGCTGGACGATGTCGAAACCCAGCTCAAGAGTGCCCTGAGCGCGATGCTGATCGGGGCATACAGCCCGTACTCCGGCCAGGCGGTGTTGGCTGAAGCGGTGAGCGGCTTTGCCCGCAAGGCCAAGGTCGAGAACTACTCGGTAAGTTACAGCGGCTTCAAATCGCTGAAAGAGGCTTTCAGCGAATACCAGCAGCAAGTCCCCAAGGCAAAGTTCGCAGCCTTCTGCCAGGAGGTTGGGCTGTCGTCGTGGAGCAGTGACTTTGGCGCCAAAGCCAAGAACCACAGCGATTCGGAATGCGCCATCGGGCAGAAGCTGGTCGAAGACGGCAGTTTCGAAGAGCAGTACATCTTCAAGGAAGGCAAGAGCCTGTTTGCGGCGTTGTTCGTGAGCAAGGCCTATCAGCTGGAAACCAATTGACTGGGTAATGGCTGAGTGAACAAGCCCCCGGGAACCATGAGTTGCCGGGGGCTTTTTTAGGGTTGCTGTCAGGCGCGCCCGGACCCTGGCGGGCTTGGGATCAGCGCATCGCCGCCAGTTTGATGCCGAATCCCACCAGGCAAGCCCCCGCCAGCCGCTCGAACATATTGGCAATCCGCGGGCTGGCGCGCATGCGCTCGGCCAGTTGATGGGTCAGCACCACGGCAATCAGCCCATACAGGAAGGTCACCACCGCCACTGTCGCCGCCATGAAACCGAACGTCACCAGCCCTTGGTGCTTCACCGGGTCGACGAACAGCGGGAAAAACGCCATGTAGAACATGATCGCCTTGGGGTTGAGCAGAGTGATCATCATGGTCTGGCGCAGGTACTGGCCGTTGTCCATGCGGCAGGTGTGTGCTGCACCACCGGGTTTGCTCAGCAGCATGCGCAGGCCCAGGTAGGCCAGGTATGCAGCCCCCGCCCACTGCACCATATGAAAGGCGGCAGGGTAGGTGGCCAGCAGGGTGGCGACGCCGGCTACCGCCAGCCACAGCAGCACCTGGTCACCCACGATAACGCCGCAGGTCGCGGCCAGGCCTGCCTTGATACCGCCCTTGCCGGTGGCGGTGATCAGGGCGAAATTGCCCGGGCCGGGGATGGCCAGAAGAATGAGGAAGGCGATGACGAATGCGCCGTAGTCGGTGACGCCAAGCATGGTGAGTTCCTGTTGGGTATTGCGAAGGCAGTGCTCTGAACTATCGTCGCCAAAGGCGCGCTTTTCAACCTGTTGTTGCACAGTTGCAAAGAACCTGTGCCAAGCGCGGCTTGGATCCAATGCCTGGAGTCTGTATGATTCCGCGGCCATCAGACGATGGTCGAAGATGATTCATTTAAAGGATTGAGTAATGAAAAAGCTGTTCAAGGCCACCGTAGCCGTTGCCGTCGTTTCGGGTGTCGCCCTGCTGTCGGGTTGCACTGGCCAGGTTTACAACCAACCGAAAAACTGCACCTACGACTACCTGTTCCACCCTTCGGTTTCCATCTCCAAGATCATCGGTGGCTGCGGCCCGATCGATAAACTGCCTCAGCAGCAGTAATCTTGGCGGTACCCTGATCGCGACGCTTGCGGCGTGATCCAAGGCCCCCGGTCATGCATATGGCCGGGGGTTTTTGTTTGTGACGTGACAAACTGCCGCTGGGGCAACCGGTCGCCTTGACGCTCCGGCCTGCAATTTGTTTGTGCTGGCATTTCAGATACAATCGGAAAAACGATTCAGCCTTGTCGGTCAATTCGACCAAAGGCCGAGCCGTTTTCTGGTTCTCTGGCTGCTGAACAATGATCAACAAAAAGCCTGCGCTGAAGAACACGCTTTACCGGGGCCAGCCACAGGCCCTCACTCTGTTCTCCTGACTGGAATTGATCAATGTTCAAGAAAGCTGGCAAGACCTTGCTGGGTCTGGCGGTCGCTGCAAGCGTCATGCAAGCGCATGCTGCAGAAACCAAGAAAGTAGACGTGCTGCTGGTCGGCGGCGGCATCATGAGCTCCACTCTGGCCGTGTGGCTGCACGAGCTGGAGCCAAGCTGGTCGATGGAAATGGTCGAGCGCCTGGATGGCGTGGCCGAAGAAAGCTCCAACGGCTGGAACAACGCCGGTACCGGCCACTCCGCGCTGGCCGAGCTGAACTACACCCCGGAAGACAAAGACGGCAACGTCAACATCTCCAAGGCCATCGAAATCAACGAAGCCTTCCAGATTTCCCGCCAGTTCTGGTCGTGGCAAGTACGCCAGGGCGTATTGAAGAACCCGCACTCGTTCATCAACACCACCCCGCACATGAGCTTCGTGTGGGGCGATGACAACATCAAGTTCCTCAAGAAGCGCTACGACGCACTGCAGGCCAGCCCGCTGTTCCGTCCGATGCAGTACTCCGAGGACCACGCGCAGATCGCCAAGTGGGTCCCGCTGATGATGGAGGGCCGCGACCCGAACCAGAAGCTGGCCGTGACCTGGACGCCGATCGGTACCGACGTCAACTTTGGTGAGATCACCCGCCAGTTCGTTGGCCACCTGCAGACCCAGAAAGGCTTCGACCTGAAGCTGTCCAGCGAAGTGCAGGACATCACCCGCAACAAGGACGGCTCCTGGCACGTCGAGTACAAGAACCTGAAGGACGGTACCGAGTCGGCCACCGACGCCAAGTTCCTGTTCATCGGTGCCGGCGGCGGCGCGCTGAAGCTGCTGCAGAAGTCGGGTATTCCGGAAGCCAAGGAATACGCAGGCTTCCCGGTGGGCGGTTCGTTCCTGGTGACCGAGAACCCGACCGTGGCCATGCAGCACATGGCCAAGGCCTACGGTATCGCCTCGACCGGTGCGCCACCCATGTCGGTCCCGCACCTGGACACCCGTGTGCTGGACGGCAAGCGCGTCATCCTGTTTGGCCCGTTCGCTACCTTCTCGACCAAGTTCCTGAAGAACGGCTCGTACCTGGACCTGCTGAGCAGCACCACCACCCACAACGTGTGGCCGATGACCAAAGTCGGTATCGACCAGTACCCACTGGTCGAGTACCTCGCTGGCCAGCTGATGCTGTCTGACGATGACCGCTTCGAAGCCCTGCGCACCTACTTCCCGAACGCCAAGAAAGAAGAATGGCGCCTGTGGCAGGCCGGCCAGCGTGTGCAAATCATCAAACGTGATGCCGAGAAGGGCGGCGTGCTGAAGCTGGGCACTGAAGTGGTGGCGTCCGAAGACCGCACCATCGCGGGCCTGCTGGGTGCATCGCCGGGTGCTTCGACCGCTGCGCCGATCATGCTGCACGTGCTGGAAACGGTGTTCAAGGAGAAGGTCGCTACCCCAGAGTGGCAGGCCAAGATCAAGGAAATCGTGCCGAGCTACGGCACCAAGCTGAACGATTCGGCAGCGGCCACCCAGAAAGAGTGGAACTACACCGCTGAAGTGCTGCAACTGGGTAAACCGCCGGTGATCGACGCCAGCGTTGAATTCGGTGGCGCGGCAAGCAAGCCGGTCGAGAGCAAGCCTGAGAACGACATGGCGCTGTAATCGGCCATTGTTGTGAAAGAAAGCCACGGGGGAGACCTCGTGGCTTTTTTGTTGCCAAGCCCAGCGCAACCCTCAGGCTTATCGCCATCCCTGGTAGGAGCGGGTTCACCCGCGAAGAGGCCTGCACAGGTATCACTGCTGGCGCAGTATGCACTCCAGCAGCCCGGGAAACCGCTCGCCCAGCATCTCGCTACGCAGCGAATTCATATGGGTAGTCCCCACATTGCGGGTTTGCACCAGCCCTGCATCACGCAACACACGGAAGTGGTGGGACATGCTCGACTTCGGCCGGCCTCCGTCCAGCTCGCCACAGCTGGCCTCGGCCACACCGGCCAGGTGGCGGACGATTTCCAGGCGAACGGGGTCGCTGAGCGCATAGAGCAGGCGTTCAAGGATGAGGTCTTCGGGGTTGGGATGTTTATAGGCTCGCATGGTTGACATGATAACGGGGGTTTCATTAATTGCCATAGTTCGATTATGATCGAACAACAGTATTCAACTGAACCCGGAGTTTCCCATGTCCGCACTGTTCGAACCCTACACCCTCAAAGACGTCACCCTGCGTAACCGTATCGCCATTCCGCCGATGTGCCAGTACATGGCCGAAGACGGCATGATCAACGACTGGCACCACGTACACCTGGCCGGCCTGGCCCGTGGTGGTGCCGGCTTGCTGGTGGTCGAAGCCACTGCTGTGGCGCCGGAAGGGCGTATCACCCCCGGTTGCGCCGGTATCTGGAGCGATGCCCACGCTCAGGCGTTCGTACCGGTGGTGCAGGCCATCAAGGCTGCCGGTTCGGTGCCGGGTATCCAGATCGCCCACGCCGGGCGCAAGGCCAGCGCCAACCGCCCGTGGGAGGGTGACGACCACATTGCCGCCGACGACGCGCGCGGCTGGGAGACCATTGCCCCGTCTGCGATTGCCTTTGGCGCGCATCTGCCGAAAGTGCCACGCGAAATGACGCTGGACGATATCGCCCGGGTCAAGCAGGACTTCGTCGATGCCGCCCGCCGTGCGCGTGATGCCGGCTTCGAGTGGATAGAACTGCATTTCGCCCATGGCTACCTGGGCCAGAGCTTCTTCTCCGAGCACTCCAACAAGCGCACCGATGCCTACGGTGGCAGCTTCGACAACCGCAGCCGCTTCCTGCTGGAAACACTGGCCGCCGTGCGCGAAGTGTGGCCGGAGAACCTGCCGCTGACCGCGCGCTTTGGTGTGTTGGAATACGATGGCCGCGATGAGCAGACCCTGGAAGAGTCGATCGAACTGGCCCGCCGCTTCAAGGCCGGTGGGCTCGACCTGCTGAGCGTGAGTGTCGGCTTCACCATTCCCGACACCCACATCCCCTGGGGGCCAGCGTTCATGGGGCCGATTGCCGAGCGCGTGCGCCGCGAAGCGAAGCTGCCCGTGACGTCGGCGTGGGGCTTTGGTACGCCGCAGTTGGCGGAGGCCGCATTGCAGGCCAACCAGCTGGATCTGGTTTCGGTAGGGCGCGCGCACCTGGCCGACCCGCACTGGGCTTACTTTGCGGCCAAGGAGCTGGGGGTGGAAAAAGCCTCCTGGACCTTGCCGGCGCCTTATGCGCACTGGCTCGAGCGTTACCGCTGAGGCTTGGAGGGGCTGCTTTGCAGCCCATTCGCGGGCAAGCCCGACCCCACAGAGACACCACAGGTGACAGATACTGCACCCTCTCTGTGGGAGCGGGCTTGCCCGCGAAGAGGCCGGTAAAGGCTAAAACCGATCCAGTCGGTATGCACTCATCTCAGGCCCACCAGCCTGCTCAGCCAACCGCCCCACCCATTCCGCCGTCACCGCCGCCTGGGTCAACCCCAGGTGCTGATGCCCAAACGCCAACAGCACCCGCCCATCGCACACCCTGTCGATCACGGGCAATGAGTCTGGCAACGAAGGCCTGAAACCCATCCACGGCGTTGCCCCTTCGACGCTCAAGTCGTGCCGGAACAACCCCTTGCTCAACCGGTGCAACTGCCAAGCCCGTTGCATGCTCGGCGGTGCCTTTAGCCCGGCAAACTCCACTGTGCCAGCCAGGCGCAAGCCTTCGGCCATGGGCGTCATGATGAACTTGCGCTCAAGCGAGGTGACTGCAAACGGCAGGCGCTGGTGCTCACCCGGCAACATCAGGTGGTAGCCGCGTTCGGTGTCCAGCGGCACCCGCTTGCCTGTCAGCGCGGCGGTCAGTTTCGCAGAATGGGCGCCACAGCTGACAAGCACCTGGCGGGCTTTGAGCGTGCCCCGGTCGCTGGCAAGGCTCACGCCGGCACTGTGCAAATGCCCGCCATCGACCTGCGCCTGGACAAAGCGCACCCCGCAGGCCTTGGCCGCCTCGAACAATTCGCACACCACCCGATAAGGGTCGATGAAGTGCCCCGTGCGCGGGAAAAACAGCCCGCCCAACAGTGACGGGCTGAGTTGCGGCGCTGCTTCGCGCACGGTTTCGGCCGACCAGAAGTCCACCGGCACCGCCTGCTGTTGCATGCGTGTGCGCAACGCCTCCAACGCCTGGCGTGACTCAGGCTTCTCGAACACCAGCAACGAACCATCCTCTTGAAACAACTCGCTGCGCCCGATCGAGCCCAACAGCCGTTGCCAGGCGCCCAGGCTGCCTTCGTTCAGCGTGCGGATGCCCGCCACGCTGCGCTGGAACGGCGCCGGGCGCAGGTTGAGCAGCAGCCGGGTGAACCACGGCATGGCCTTGGGCAGGTACTTCCAGTCCAGGCGCAGCGGGCCCATCGGATCGAGCAGCATGCGAGGCAGGCGCTTGAGGATCGACAGGTCGGCAATCGGGAACACTTGCTCGGTTGCCAGGTGCCCGGCATTGCCGAAGGACGCGCCCAGGCCGGGCGCCTGGCGGTCGACCAGGGTTACCCGATGGCCCTGGCGGGCCAGTTGCAGGGCACAGGCGACGCCGACAATGCCGGCGCCCACCACGGCGATATCGGTTTCAGCGGTTTCGACCATGCTCAGTCTTCCCGTTTACCATCAAGCAGGCGCCGCAGTTGCAGCGGGTTGCCGTGTTTCAATGCCTGCGGCAGCAGCGCATCGGGGACGTCCTGATAGCAAACCGGGCGCAGGAATCGCAGGATCGCCGCCGTGCCCACCGAGGTGGTACGGGCATCGGAAGTGGCCGGGAACGGCCCGCCGTGGACCATGGCATCGCACACCTCGACGCCCGTTGGCCAGCCATTGACCAGAATGCGCCCGGCCTTGCGCTCAAGGGTGGGGAGCAGGGCGCGAGCGCTGTCGATGTCGGCCTCGTCCAGTTGCAGGGTGGCGGTCAGCTGACCTTCCAGATGTTCGGCTACCTGGCGGACCTGCTCATCGTCGCTGCAGGCAACCACCAGCGATGCTGCACCGAACACTTCAGCCTGCAACGCCGGGTCGGCGAGAAACGTTTCGGCCTGGGTCACGAACAGCTGTGCCTGGCACTGGTTGGGGCCCTGATCGGTTTGGCCACTGGCGATGGTTTGGGCACAGGAGTTGTCTGCCAGGGCTGCGATACCGGCCTGGTAGGCACTGAAAATGCCTGGGGTGAGCATGGTTTGGGCGGGGGCCTGCTGCACGTAACCGGCGGCTGCAGTGATGAACCGCTGCAGTGCCGCCCCCTGCCGGGCGATTACCAGGCCAGGGTTGGTGCAGAACTGGCCGGCGCCCTGGGTCAGCGAGGCGACGAAACCTTGTGCCAGTGCTTCGGCACGGGCTTGCAGGGCGGCGTCGAACAGGAACACCGGGTTGATCGAACTCATTTCGGCATACACCGGGATGGGCTCCGGGCGCGCCTGGGCGGCTTGGCACAACGCCATGCCACCGCTGCGCGAGCCGGTGAAACCAACGGCCTTGATACGTGGGTCGCTGACCAGGGCAATGCCCACTTCACGGCCCGAGCCATAAAGCAGCGAGAACACACCCTCCGGTAAGCCGCACTGCTTCACCGCTTGCGCCACTGCCTGGCCGACCAGCTCACTGGTGCCGGGGTGGGCACTGTGGGCCTTGACCACCACGGGGCAGCCAGCGGCCAGTGCCGACGCGGTGTCACCACCGGCCACCGAGAAGGCCAGCGGGAAATTGCTGGCGCCGAACACGGCGACTGGCCCCAGGGCCACCTGGCGCTGGCGCAAATCAGCGCGGGGGAGGGGCTGGCGCTCAGGCAGGGCGCTGTCGACCCGCACGTCCAGCCATTCGCCGGCCCGCACTGTGCGGGCAAAGATGCGTAGTTGGGTGCAGGTACGGCCACGCTCGCCCTGAATGCGCGCCTTGGGCAGGCCGGTTTCGGCCACGGCGCGGTCGATCAGGGCATCGCCGAGGGCCTCGATCTGTGTGGCGATGGTTTCAAGGAACTCTGCTCGTTGTTCGAGCGAGGTTTCGCGGTAGGCATCGAATGCCGCCCAGGCCAGCGCGCAGGCCTGGGCCACGTGTTCGCCTGTGCCGCCGAGGTAGGCCGGTTCCAGCGCCTGGCCGGTGGCCGGGTCGATCGCGCGGATGGCCTCGCGGCTGCCGGTTACCGGCCTCTGGCCGATCAGCAGGTTGCCTGTGAGGGTCATGGAGCCTCCTTGGAAATCTAATGCAGATGCACGGGGGGGATTACGACCCCTGTAGGAGCGGGTTCACCCGCGAACACCGGCAAAGCCGGTGCCATGCACCGGGTCGCCTGATTCGCGGGCACGCCCGCTCCCACAGGGAGAGCAGTGGCTGCTCAGGCGATGTTCTGCTCAGCCGACCAGCTGGCGTACCAGCTGCGGAACAGCGCGTACTGCTGTTCGGCATAGTTGCGCTGAGCGTCGGTCAGGACGTCGGTCTCGTTGAAGTGCAGGCTGTACTCGGTGTCGCCGTTGAGCACCATCAAGTGCTTGTAATACAAAACCAGGTCGCAGCCTTCATCGAACGACGACAGTACCGCCAACGCCGCTTCCAGCTCGCGCGCCAGGCGGCGGGCACGGGCGTCGCCTTTGGCGGCCTGTTTGCTCAGGCTCACCAGTTGCAGCACTTCGCGCGGCAGCGCATTGCCGATGCCGGTGATGGCGCCGGTGGCGTTGCAGTTGACGAAGCCATGCACCACCTGGGTGTCGACACCGACCATCAGGGTGACATCGTCATCCTTGGAGGTGATGTGCTCGGCGGCGTAGCGCAGGTCGGCGCCACCGCCGAACTCCTTGAAGCCGATCAGGTTGGGGAACTGGCTGCGCAGTTCGAAGAACAGGTCGGCGCGGGTGGCAAAGCCGTAGTAAGGGCTGTTGTAGATCACCGCCGGCAGTTTCGGTGCGGCAGCGAGGATCGCCGAGAAATGGTGCTTCTGGGCGATCAGCGAGGCGCCGCGGCTGAGCACGCGAGGGATGACCATCAGGCCGGCGGCACCGACCTTGGCGGCGTGGGCGGCATGCGACACTGCCTCACGGGTGTTGACTGCGCCCGTGCCGACGATGGTCGGGATACCGGCCGCCACCAGGCGCGCCACGCCTTCCTGGCGCTCGGCCTCGGTCAGCAGCGGCCAGTCACCCATCGAGCCGCAGTACACCACCGCGCTCATGCCGGCTTCGATCAGTTGGCGGCCCTTGCGCACCAAGGCGTCGAAGTCCGGTTTGCGCTCGGCGGTGCACGGGGTCATCAGGGCGGGCATGGTGCCGGTGAAGATGTTGTCATTCATTGTTGTCACTCCTGGCAAAGTTCAGTCGGGAAAAGACCGGGGTCAGATGCCCCAGGCGAACGGGTCCTGTTCGTCGATCAGCAGGGTGCTGTCGGCGGTCATGTGGGCACGGCCGGTGATGAACGGTCGAATACGCTCGCCGTCGCGCTCGTAACGGCCGTGAAACTGGCTGCCGGTGATGCTGGCCTGCACCCAGGTCTGGCCTTCGGCAAGCTTGCCGTCGGCGGCCAGGCAGGCCAGCTTGGCGCTGGTGCCTGTGCCGCACGGCGAGCGGTCGTAGGCCTTGCCGGGGCACATCACGAAGTTGCGGCTGTCGGCGTTGGGGTCGTCGGCGAACAGTTCGATGTGGTCGATGGGCGCGCCGTTTTCGCCGGTGATGCCCTGGGCTTCCAGGGCCTTGAGCATGGCCCAGGTGTACTCGGTCAACACCTCGCGGTTATCCAGCTCGATGCGCTGGCCGTGTTCGGCAACGAGGAAGAACCAGTTGCCGCCCCAGGCGATGTCGCCGTGCACCACGCCATGGCCGGGCACGTCCACCGCAACCTGTTGGCGGTAGCGGTAGGAGGGCACGTTGCCGATGGTGATGGCGCCGTCGTCATGCAAGGTGGCGCTGACCTGGCCGACTGGCGTGTCGATCTTGTGCACACCCGGTGTGATCAGGCCCAGGTGCTGTAGCGAGGCGACCAGGCCGATGGTGCCGTGACCGCACATGTTCAGGTAGCCGGCGTTGTTGAAGAAGATCACCCCGCAGGTAGCGTCGGCCGATACCGGCGGGCAGTACAGCGCGCCGACCAGCACATCGTTGCCGCGTGGCTCCAGCAGGCAGGCACGGCGCCATGGGTCGTGCAGCTCGCGCAGTTCGTCGCGCTGTTCGGCCATGCTGCGGCCGTGCAGTTGCGGAAAGCCCTTCATCACCAGGCGGGTCGGTTCGCCACCCGTGTGGGAATCTATGACGTGAATCTGTTTCATGGGCTTGTCCCTTGCGTAAAAGATCAGGAAGCGACGGCAGCAGGGCGGCCGGTATAGGTTTCAGCGCAGGCTTCGCTTTCGTCGTCGCCTTCCAGGCGCACCAGGTGGGCAGGCACACCCGTGGCGGCGCCCCAGTAGTAGATGCCCAGTGCGCAGGCCGCCACGACCACGGTGTCGAATGGGTGGCCGATGACGCCCAGGCCACCGAAGCTACCCAGCCACGACAGCAGGATGGTCAGCGCGTAGAAGCCGATCAGCCACGCCGACGAGCGAACTTGCTGGGCCAGCGACAGGTGCTGGGTGGGTACGAAACGGCTGCACAGCAGGTACAGCACGAACATCACGATCTGCAGGGCCAGCAGCCACGACACGGTGTTCCAGCCCGACCAGTACACGATCAGCGCAGCGATGATGAACGACAGCGGGCCGAGCACAGCCATGCCCTTGACCCGGAACGGGCGCGGCATGTGTGGTGCATTGCGGCGCAGGGCGGCAACACTGACCGGGGCCACGGCGTAGCTCAGTACCAGAGCGGCGGATACCACGTTGATCAGCGCTTCCCACGACGGGAACGGCAGGGTCCAGAACACCGACAGGCCGAACGTCAGCCACAGGGCCGGGCGCGGGATGCCGGACTCTGCATCGATGCGGGTGAAGTACTTGAAGAAGGTGCCGGTCTGCGCCCAGCCATAGATCACGCGCGGGGTGGCGTTCATGTAGATGTTGCCGCAGCCGCTTGGCGAGATCACTGCGTCGGCCACCACCAGGTAGGCGAGCCAGCCCACACCCAGGGCCAGGGCGATGTCACGGTAGGGCAGGGCCAGTTCCTTGGTCACACTGGCCCAGCCGTTGGCCAACATTTCGGTCGGCACGCTGCCGAGGAAGGCCAGTTGCAGCAAGGCGTAGATCGCGGTGGACAGCAACACCGAAAGAATCAGCGCAATCGGGATGGTGCGCTGCGGGTTCTTCACCTCGCTGGCCACCGATATGATCGGCGTCAGGCCCAGGTAGGCGAAGATGATGCCACCGGCGGATACCGCCATTTCCACCCCGGACAGGCCGAACGGGGCAAAGCCCTGGACCTCGAAGTTTTCCGGTTTGAAGAAGGTGAACAGCACGCCGATCACCAGCAGCGGCACGATGAACTTGAACACGCTGACCAGGTTGTTGGCCTTGGCGAAGGTTTTCACGCTGCGGTAGTTGAGGAAGAAGAACAGCCCCAGCAAGGCGAACTGCACCAGCCAGCCGAGCACGGTCGGGTCGCTGGAGCCGGCCTTGGTCAGCCCGGGAAACCAGGCGGCGGCGTATTGGCGTGAGGCAACCACTTCGATGGCGATCAGGCTGGAAAAGGCGATCAGGGTGATGAAGCCCATCAGGTAGCCCAACAATGGGCCGTGCGAGTACACCGGGTAGCGAACCACGCCACCGGCGCGGGGCAAGGCGGCGCCCAGCTCGCAGTAGACGATGCCTAGCAGCAGTACGGCGAACCCGCCGAGAAACCAGGAGAGGATGCCGGCCGGGCCGGCGATGGCCGAGACGTGGCTGGCGGCAAACAGCCAGCCGGAGCCGAAGATGGCGCCTAGGCCGATGAAGGTGAGGTCCAGCAGTGATAACTGTTTTTTGAATTTGCCTGACATGGGTTCGCCTTTTTGTTGGTTATTGGATAGGCAGGTCTGATGTCACGAGATGCGGCTTTTTGGGCCGCGCTCTTGTAGGACTTGGGCGGCTTGCGTGGGGCATAGAGTGAACCGGTCGGGGCGGCGGTTCTTGATGGTTTTCTGCAGAGGGAATGACGAAATCGGCACAGTTGTGAAAAATGCTGGCGGTCAGGGTGGGCTGATGGATAGGCTGTAGGCCACACCGCACAAGGCCTGTAGGGGGGTGTTGATAGTGCCGGCCTCTTCGCGGGCATGCCCGCTCCCACAGGTACGGCGCAGACATTCGAAATGTGTGGAGGACCTGTGGGAGCGGGCGAGCCCGCGAAAGGGCCAGCACAGCCAGCAGAGAACCGACAGATGACCGACACCCCCCTGGCAACCCTCTACCAGTCCCTGGACCAGCACCGCCCCGCCACCCTCGAGGCCCTGCTCGCCGGTGTATCGCTGTTGCTGCCGATGCTCGACGCCATCCCCAACGCCGCGATCTTCATCAAGGATTCTGCCGCCCGCTATGCGTTGGCCAACAACACACTGGTCCAGCGCTGTGGCCTCAAGCGCCTGCAACCGCTGCTGGGCAAGACCAGTGCCGAGGTGTTTCCGGCACAGTTTGGCCCCGGCTATACCGAGCAGGATCGACGTGTTCTCAAGGAGGGCCTGGTGCTGGAGGACCAGTTGGAGCTGCACCTCTACGGCAGCCGTGAGCCCGGCTGGTGCCTGACCCACAAGCGCCCGCTGTACAACCCTGCCGGCGAAATCATCGGCCTGGTCGGCATCTCGGTCGACTTGCAGTCAGCCGCTGACAGCCACCCCGCCTACCAGCGCCTGGCCGCAGTGGACGAGCACATCCGCCAGCATTTTCACCAGCCGATCAGCATGGGCGAGCTGACCCGCATCGCCGGTATTTCCGTGGCCCAGCTGGAGCGCTATTGCAAGCGGGTGTTCCACCTCACGCCCCGGCAGATGATCCACAAGGCGCGCCTGGAGCACGCCCATCGCCTGCTGCATTCGGAGCTGCCGATCACTGAAGTGGCGATGCGCTGCGGCTACACCGACCACAGCGCCTTCAGCCGCCAGTTCAAGCAACTGACCGGCTTTACGCCGCGCCAGTACCGCCAGGCTACCGCCGATCAGGTGGCCTGAAACAGCCCCCGCGCCTCGGCAAAGCATTGCTCGGCAATCGCCGAGCGTGGCTCGCTGCGGCGCAGCAGCAGCCCGACCGGGCTGTGGATGGCGGCGTCGGCCACCGGTACGATGCGCAGGTGCTCGCTGAGGTCTTCCAGGCCGCAGTCCAGTGGCATGATCGCGCAGCATATGCCGGTGTTGATGGCCTGGATAAGCTGGAAGCTCGAGTCGCTCTCAAGCACCGCATTGGGCTCCAGACCACGGCTGCGGAAGCTCAGGTCCAGCGACTGGCGGTAGTGCATGCCTTTGCTCAGCAGCCCCAGCGGAATATCGCCGAGCTCGTCCCAGCGCAGCCGGTCGCTGGCGAACTGGAAGTGCCGTGTATCGTGCAGCAGGCCCATGGTGGTGGTGCCCAGTTCGATCACTTCGAAGAAGCTGGTGTTGACCTGGTCCAGGTAGCAGATACCCAGGTCGAGCTGGTTGCGGCTGAGGCCGTCGATGACCTGTTCCGAGCTCAGCGAGCTGAGCTGAAAGTGCAGTTCGGGGTATTTTTCGCGCAGGGGCAGCAGCAGGTGCATGGGGTTGAAACTGGCCAGCGGCACCGTGCCCAGGCGCAGGCTGCCGACCACCTGGCCACGGCAACTGGCAGCCTCGGCCTGCAGGCCGTCGTGGGCAGCGAGCAGGGTGCGGGCCCAGGCCAGGATACGCTCGCCGGCCTCGGTGAAACCTTCGAAGCGCTGGCCCCGCTTGACCAGCACCAGGTCCAGTTCGTCTTCCAGGTTGCGCAGGCGCATGGACAGCGTCGGCTGGGTGATATGGCACAGCGCCGCCGCCTGGCCGAAGTGGCGGGTCTGGTCGAGGGCGATGAGGAACTTGAGCTGCTTGATGTCCATGGAAGTGCCTGGCGTCTGGTTATGCAGACCTTAACCCACGTCTGCGATAGATGTCATTGATCGGCCGGTACGTCATATCGATTGGACGCCTCTGGGGGTATGCCTCTAGCGTGGTGAAAATGCCCTTCAAGGAGCTTCACCGTGCGCGTCCAACTTGATGCGGTCTTCGTACCGCTGAACATCGCCGTGCTGACTGTCAGCGACACCCGTACCTACGATAACGATACTTCCGGCGCGCTGCTGGCCAACCGCTCGGTCGAGGTCGGTCACCGGCTGGTGGCGCGAGCGCTGCTCAAGGACGACCTGTACAAGATCCGCGCTCAGGTGGCCAGCTGGATTGCCGATGAACAGGTGCAGGTGGTGCTGATCACCGGCGGTACCGGCTTTACCGGGCGCGACAGCACACCCGAAGCGGTCGAGTGCCTGCTGGACAAGCGTATCGATGGGTTTGGCGAGTTGTTCCGGGCATTGTCGATTCTCGATATTGGCAGCTCGACCGTGCAGAGCCGGGCGTTGGCCGGGTTGTCCAACCGCACGTTGGTATGTTGCCTGCCGGGCTCGACCGGAGCCTGCCGCACCGCCTGGGAAGGTATTCTGGCCGAGCAGCTGGATGCACGGCACCGGCCATGCAACTTCGTCAAACACCTGTTGCCGATGTAGGAGCGGGTTTACCCGCGAAGAGGCCAGAACAGGCAACCACCCACCGTCAGCTCAACACATACCCCACTGGCAACAAGGCAGGAGGCAGCTGCTGTTCCCCCAATCCGGCCAGCACATCGCGCTCCACAGTCCGCACCATGGCATCGGTCGGCAGGTCGTTCTCATCGCGCCCGAACGGGTCTTCCAGCTCGTTGCCGATCGCATCCAGCCCGAAGAACGTGTACCCCACGATGGTGGTGAACAGCGGTGCCAGCCAGCCCAGCGGCTCGGCCAGGGCAAACGGCAGCAGCAGGCAGAAAATGTAGATGGTACGGTGCAGCAGCAGGGTGTAGGGAAACGGCAAGGGTGTGCCCTTGATCCGCTCGCAGGTGGCTTGCACTTCGGTCAGGCCCGCCAGGCGTTGTTCCAGCAGGTTGTAGCGCCATTCGCTGATCTGTTGCTGTGCGGCCAACCGTGAACAGTGGTCGCCGATTTCACGCAGGATGCCGTCGCACACATTGTGCGGGCTGATCGCATCGGCCCGGGCCAGCCACGGCCTGGCAGCTGCCCGTTCGTCCTCGTTACGCAGCCGGGCATTGAGTGCATGGGCGAAACCACACAGGTTGCGCAGCAGTTCGGTGCGCAGTGTTTCGTCGGCAATCGCCACGCTTTCCCGCACGAACGAGCGGGTTTCGATAATCAGTTTGCCCCAGGCCTTGCGCCCCTCCCACCAACGGTCATAGCACGCGTTGTTGCGAAAGCTCATGAAGATCGACAGCGACAGGCCCAGCAAGGTGAACGGCGTGGCGCTGACCGGGTAGAAATACGCCGGATAATGCCGCTCGATCAGCACGATCAGCGCGGCCAGCAGTGTCACCATCAGGCAACGCAGGGCAATGCGTTTGACGATCGACCCCTTGAGGGTGAACAACACGCGCAACACATCGGTGGAGGGGGGGACGATCATGGAAATCCAGAGGCGGGTGCTCAGCCGCCGGTCATGTTCATGAAGCGCAGGATCTGCACATCGCCACCGACTTCGAAATGATGGCGATAGGGCTTGAGGTGCAGCGAGTCGCGAATGGCCTTTTCCAGGCGTTCGGGGTTGCCAGGGTGGGCGCGCAGCACGTGCTTGAGGTCGACCGAGTGTTCGTTGCCCAGGCACAGCAGCAGGCGGCCTTCGACGGTAAGGCGCACGCGGTTGCAGGTGGCGCAGAAGTTGTGGCTGTGCGGGGAAATGAAGCCGACCCGGGTGTTCGCGGCTTCGGCCAGGCGCCAGTAGCGGGCCGGCCCCATGGACGACTCGGTCGATTCGACCAGCGTGAACTGCTCGGCCAGGCGTGTCCGTACTTCATCGCTGGAGCAGAACGATTCGCCACGTTCATGCTCGCTTATCACCCCCAGCGGCATTTCCTCGATGAAGGTGATGTCCAGCTCGCGTTCGATGGCAAAGCGCACCAGATCGACCAGTTCATGGTCGTTGCGGCCTTTGAGTACCACGCAGTTGAGCTTGGTGCGTTTGAAACCGGCCTGGCGTGCGGCGTCGATGCCGGCGATTACCTGGGCAAGGTCGCCGGTGCGGGTCAGCTGCTTGAAACGGTCGGCATCCAGGCTGTCCAGGCTGATGTTCAGGCGTGTCACCCCGGCGTCGAACAGCGGCTGAGCCAGGCGCCCGAGTTGCGAGCCGTTGCTGGTCAGGCACAGCTCGCGCAGGCCGGGCAGGGCGGCGATACGCCCGCACAGGTCGACGATGCCCTGGCGTACCAGTGGCTCGCCACCCGTCAGGCGGATCTTGCGGGTGCCCAGCGCGACGAAGCGCTCGGCCACCTGGAACAGTTCTTCGAGGCTGAGGATTTGCTGGCGCGGCAGAAACTGCATGTCTTCGGCCATGCAGTACACGCAACGGAAGTCACAGCGGTCGGTGACCGACATCCGCAGGTAGTCGATTTTCCGGTTGAAGCCGTCGATCAGGGCCCGGCTGTTCTGTTCCACGTTCGCACTCGAATGGGTTGGGACATGACTCCAAGCTATAACCTGGCCGCAAGGCCGTCAAATTGCTTTGCCTGACCGGTTGATCGATGGCCTCTATCGCTTGGTACAGCACCTGGCAGCCATGATCGAAACCGCTTATCACGCCGTAAGATCTTTCGATTGGACGCCCCTTCCCACGCTCCATAGGCTGGAAAAAAGCATCGAAGCGTGAGGATTCATCGCATGAGCCAGGACGAACACATCAGGGACTACAAGGGCGCCGCTGCCGGCTGGGGGGCGCTCAAAAGCGTGACCAAGAGCTGGCTGGGCAGCGACAACGCCTTCAAGAACCTGCGGGCCATGCTCAAGACCAACCAGAACGGCGGCTTCGACTGCCCCGGCTGTGCCTGGGGCGAGTCGCCGGAAAGCGACATGGTCAAGTTCTGCGAAAACGGCGCCAAGGCGGTCAACTGGGAAGCCACCGGCCGCTCGGTCGACCCGGCTTTCTTCGCCAGATACAGCGTCAGCGCGCTGAAGGAGCAGACCGACTACTGGCTTGAATACCAGGGCCGCCTCACCCACCCGATGCGCTATGACGCCGCCACCGACCATTATGTCGAAACCACCTGGCAGGAGGCCTTCGAGCTGGTCGCCAGGCACCTGCGTGCGCTGCAGTCGCCGGATGAGGCCGAATTCTATACCTCGGGCCGCGCCAGCAACGAGGCGGCGTTCCTCTACCAGCTGTTCGTACGTGCCTACGGCACCAACAACTTCCCGGATTGCTCGAACATGTGCCACGAAGCCAGCGGCGCGGGCATGTCGGAAACCCTCGGGGTGGGCAAGGGCACCGTGGTGTTCCACGACCTGGAGCTGGCCGACGCGATATTCGTCATCGGGCAGAACCCCGGCACCAACCACCCGCGCATGCTCGAACCCCTGCGCGAAGCGGTCAAGCGTGGCGCCCAGGTCGTCTGCTTCAACCCGCTGAAAGAGCGAGGCCTTGAGCGCTTCCAGCACCCGCAGCACCCGTTCGAAATGCTCAGCAACGGCTCCGAGCCGACCTCCAGCGCCTACTTCCGCCCGGCCTTGGGTGGGGACATGGCGGCAATGCGCGGTATTGCCAAGTACTTGTTGCAATGGGAGCGCGAGGCGCAGGCCAAGGGCGAGCCGGCGGTATTCGACCATGCCTTCATCGCCGAGCACACCAGCGGCGTCGACGATTACCTGGCGGCGGTGGATGCCACGTCCTGGGAGCACATCGTCAAACAGTCGGGCTTGACCCTGGCCGAGATCGAGCTGGCCGCACGCATGTATCGCAAGGCCGAGCGGGTCATCATGTGCTGGGCCATGGGCGTCACCCAGCATCGCCATTCGGTGCCGACCGTGCAGGAAATCGTCAACCTGCAGCTGCTGCGTGGCAACGTCGGCAAACCCGGCGCAGGCCTGTCGCCGGTGCGGGGCCACAGCAACGTGCAGGGTGACCGTACCATGGGCATTGACGAGAAGCCGCCGACGGCGCTACTCGATGCCATCGAACAACGCTTCCAGTTCAGTGTGCCGCGTACCCATGGGCACAACGCGGTGTTGGCGATCAAGGCTATGGAAGAGGGGCGGGCCAAGGTGTTCATCGGCCTGGGCGGCAACTTTGCCCAAGCCACCCCGGACACCGCGCGCACCCACGCGGCGCTGCAGAACTGCGCGTTGACCGTGCAGATTTCCACCAAGCTCAACCGCTCGCACCTGGTCACCGGCCGCGATGCGCTGATCCTGCCGTGCCTGGGCCGTACCGAAATCGACCTGCAGGCCGAAGGGCCGCAAGGCGTGACCGTGGAGGACACCTTCAGCATGGTGCACATCTCCCACGGCCAGTTGCGCCCGCGCTCGCCGCATATGCGCTCGGAACCGTGGATCATTGCCGGCATGGCGAAGGCCACGCTGGGCAACCAGCCGATCGACTGGGAGCATGCGGTGGCCGATTACAACCGCATTCGCGACATGATCGCTGACGTGATTCCGGGCTTTACCGGTTTCAATGAACGTTTGAACAGCCCCGGCGGGTTCCACCTTGGCAACAATGCCGCCGATCGCAACTTCCGCACGGCCACGGGCAAGGCCCGCTTCATGCCCCACGCGTTGCCCGAGGAACTGGTCAACGCCAAGGTACTGGCCCGTGGTGACAAGCCCGACCTGATTTTGCAGACCCTGCGTTCGCACGATCAGTACAACACCACTCTTTATGGCCTGGACGACCGCTACCGTGGGGTGTTCGGCCTGCGTGAAGTGGTGTTTGTCAATGAGGCGGACATCCGTCGCCTGGGCTTCGAACCGGGTGAGCAGGTGGACCTTGTGTCGTTGTGGGAGGATGGCGTGGAGCGGCGGGTGTCGGGCTTCCGCCTGGTGGCGTATGACGTGCCCGAGGGGCAGGCGGCGGCGTATTACCCGGAAACCAACCCGCTGGTACCGCTTGAGAGTTATGGCGAGGGGACCTATACCCCGACCTCGAAATTCGTGGCGATCAAGGTCGTGAAAGCCAAGGCGGGGAACCGCATTGCGGCGGTGTTGGCCTCGGATTGATGGGGTGCCTGTGCTGGCCTCTTCGCGGGTGAACCCGCTCCTACGGGACCCCACAGCGCTTGAGGTTGAGGTGATCCTGTGAGGTTGCCCGCGAAGAATCCAGCACCGGTCAGGCGCGATGCACCGGGTAAGCCGTGGTGTACTTCATCTGCTCCATGGCAAAACTGGACGTGATGTTCGACAACCCATCGGTACGGGTAATCAGCTTTTTGTAGAACCGGTCATACGCCGCAATATCACCCACCACCACCCGCAGCATGTAGTCCCAGTCCCCGGACATGCGGTAGCACTCCATCACTTCTTCGAACCCGGTCACGGTCGCAGCAAACTGCTCCAGCCAGGCGCTGTCGTGGCGCTGGGTCTTGAGCTGGACGAACACGGTGAGCCCCAACCCCAGCCGTTCGGGGTCCAGCAGGGCGACGCGGCCGAGGATGTAGCCGTCTTCCTCCAGGCGCTTGACCCGCTTCCAGCACGGTGTGGTGGACAGGTTGACGGCCTCGGCCAGGTCCTTCAGCGAGATCGAGGCATCACGCTGTAGCAGGGTAAGAATGTGCTGGTCAAAACGGTCCATATCGCGCGCTGGCCGTACAGGAAAATATTTCACAGATTACCCCAAGGCCAGACGATTTGGGTTGTGCGATAGTTGCAGCTTTCACTCTGCCAATGGGCCTGACCATGTCTGACAAGCCGCGCAATTTCGCCACCCGTACCATTCACGCCGGCGAGCAGTTCAGCGTTGCCGATAACGCCATTTTTCCGGCCATCGTCACCGCCAGTTCGTTCACCAAGCGCAGCCTGGATGACAGGCCGGAATATTCCTACAGCCGCGTCGGCAACCCCACCCGGCATGCCTACGAAACCTGTGTCGCTGCCCTGGAAGAAGGCGTGGGCGCTGTGGCCTGCGCCTCTGGAGTCAATGCCACCGCAACCGTGCTTGAGCTGCTGCCCAAGGATGCCCACGTGGTGGTGATGAACGGCGTATACGGTGGCACGTTCCGCATCATGGAAGATTACCGCAGCCGCACCTCCGGGCTGACCACCACCTATGTCGATCTCAACGACATTGAAGCCGTAGCGGCTGCGATCAAACCGGAAACCCAGCTGATCTGGATCGAGTCGCCGACCAACCCGTTGCTGCACCTGGTCGACATCAAGGCGGTGTGCGACCTGGCCAAGGCCAAGGGCATCCTCACCTGCATCGACAACACCTTCTGCTCGCCGTGGAACCAGCGCCCGATCACCCTGGGCGTGGACTTGGTGATGCACTCGGCCAGCAAGTACATCGGTGGCCACTCCGACCTCACCGGCGGTGTGGTGGTGGCGGCCAACGATGCGTTGCTGGCACGCCTGCGCCGTATCAGCATGGCGATTGGTGCGGTGCAGGGGCCGTTCGACTGCTACCTGGCCCTGCGCGGTCTGAAGACCCTGGATGTGCGCATGGAGCGCCAGTGCGCCAATGCCCTGCAGGTGGCACGCTTCCTGGAAGGTCACGCGCAGGTCGAGCAGGTGTATTACCCAGGGCTGGAAAGCCACCCGCAGCATGAACTGTGCAAACGCCAGATGCGCAGTGGCGGGGCGGTGGTGGCGATGAAAGTGAAAGGCGACCGCGCCGCGCTCAACCGCCTGGTGGAGGCGCTGCAGATTTTTGTGCTGGCCGACTCGCTGGGCGGGGTGGAGAGCATGATCAACCACTCCTGGAGCATGTCGCACTGCTCACTGAGCCCAGAGCAGAAAGGGGTGATGGGGATCAGCGAGAACCTGTTGCGGTTGTCGGTAGGGAT
This sequence comes from Pseudomonas sp. CGJS7, assembly GCF_036961695.1. Classification (NCBI taxonomy): domain Bacteria; kingdom Pseudomonadati; phylum Pseudomonadota; class Gammaproteobacteria; order Pseudomonadales; family Pseudomonadaceae; genus Pseudomonas; species Pseudomonas sp. CGJS7. The sequence goes on from NZ_JBAMDI010000021.1 coordinate 95,563, forward strand.
CGAGGATTACCGTGACCTGGTCGAGGACCTGGATGGGGCGTTGAAAGCGCTGGTTGCTGTGTAGGGCTGCAGGCCTCTTCGCGGGCTCGCCCGCTCCTGCAGGTGGTAGGAGCGGGTTTACCCGCGAATACGGTGGCGGCGAGAACGGTGAACGGCCAGGGACATTGGCCAGCAGGCCCGGCCCTTTCGCGGGTGAACCCGCTCCTACGACGGTCTGCGCATTGGCGTAGGTGCGGGTTTACCCGCGAATACGGTGGCGGCGGCAACGGTGAACGGCCAGGTATATTGGCCAGCAGGCCCGGCCCTTTCGCGGTTGAACCTGTTTCTATGACGGTCTGCGCATTGGCGTAGGAGCGGGTTTACCCGCGAATACGGTGGCGGCGGCAACGGTGAACGGCCAGGGACATTGGCCAGCAGGCCCGGCCCTTTCGCGGTTGAACCTGTTTCTATGACGGTCTGCACGTAGGGGCGTACCCGCGAATACCGTAGCGGCGGCAATGGTGACCGGCCAGGGATACTGGCCAGCAGGCCCGGCCCTTTCGCGGGTGAACCCGCTCCTACGACGGGCTGGCGCATCGGTGTAGGAGCGGGTTTACCCGCGAAGAGGCCGGTGGATTCAATAGATGCCTGTCAGGATTTGGGCGGATGAATGATCCGTTCGATCTTGTCCTTGATCAGCAACCTTTCCTTGCGCAGGCGGTTGACCGTCTCGTCGTTGGTGCCGTTGCCTTCGGCGGCGACCACCTCCTTGTCCTTGGCGTTGTACTCCTTGTGCAGTTTGTGCAGGTCCTGATCCTTCTCTATGAGTGCCTGGAATGCATCAGCGGTAACGTGCAGGTCAGCGAGCAGATCGTGCGGAACTGGCATTTCTTCACCTCTGTCAGGGTTGTCGGTAAGGTCCTGACCATTGAGGATAGCTGTCTTTGCGCAGGCTTGTGACGGCGGTCCAGGCTGAATGGCAGCTGAATGGTTTTGAGATAATCGATAAAAGACACACCCTCACGAAATTGTTACCAAGTTTTTCACAAAAAATTGATGACGTGCTTTCTAGAGTTCGCCCAACTTCCCACAGTGCCATCTGGCCTGGGGTGATCATCACTCTTGATAGCGAACGCTGATGCTCAACTTCAAATCCCTGCGGACTGAATGGGTCACGCTGCTGGCCAGTCTTTATCTGCTGATTGGCTTCAACATGTTCCTCTGGGAGCACCTGCAAGCGGTGGTTCCTGCCGGCCTTTCGGGGTTGTGGCTGAGCCTGGCGTTTGCTGTGCTAATGCTCTTCGCGTTCAATCTGATCCTCACGTTAATTGCCTTCCGGTATGTAGTGAAGCCGGTACTTATCGTGTTGTTCATGAGTGGTGCGGGTGTGGCTTACTTCATGAACCAGTACGGCGTACTTATTGACGCCGGCATGTTCCGTAATATGGCCGAGACCAATGTTGCGGAAGTGCGCGACTTGATGTCGTTCAAGTTTGCCGCCTATATCCTGCTGCTGGGTGTGCTGCCATCGGTGCTGCTGTGGAAGGCGCAGATCGCCTACCGCCCCTGGCACCGCGAGCTGCTGGGCAAGTTGGTGGTCAGTGGTGCCTGTGTGGTGACCATCGGCTCGGTCGCGTTGGTCAATTATCAAGGGCTGTCGTCGCTGTTTCGCAATCACCATGAACTGCGTCTGATGCTCACCCCCAGCAATATCGTCGGGGCCTCCATTGGTTATGTCGGCGAGCGTGTCGGTACGGCTTCGCGCCCGTTCCAGCATTATGGTGAAGATGCCAAGCGTGATGCGGCCTGGCAAAAACATGAGCGCAAGTCGCTGACCGTGCTGGTGGTCGGGGAAAGTGCCCGGGCAGACCATTTCGGCGTGCTGGGCTATGACCGCGATACCACGCCGAATCTCGCCAGGGAACAGGGCCTGCTGGCGTTTTCCGACGTGCACTCGTGCGGTACGGAAACGGCGGTTTCGGTGCCTTGCATGTTCTCGGGCATGAAGCGCAAGGACTACGACGCCCGCGTAGCGAAGAACCGCGAAGGGCTGCTGGACATCCTGCAGCGGGCCGGCCTGGCCGTGCAGTGGCGTGACAACCAGTCGGGCTGCAAAGGCACCTGCGATCGCGTGCAGTTCATCGACGTCAGCAACCTCAAGGACCCGCAGCTGTGCGCCGATGGCGAATGCCATGACCAGATCCTGCTGCAAGGCCTGGACGCGTTGATCGACAACCTCGACAAGGACACCGTGCTGGTGCTGCACCAGATGGGCAGCCACGGCCCCGAGTACTTCAAGCGCTACCCCAGTGATGGCGAGCGCTTCACCCCGGTGTGCCAGAGCAACGCGTTGAACCAGTGCAGCGAGGAGGAAATCATCAACGGGTACGACAACACCCTGGCCTATACCGACAAGGTGCTGACCTCGCTGATCGATACCCTGCGCAGCAAGCAAGACAAGGTCGATACCGCGATGATCTACCTGTCCGACCACGGCGAGTCGCTGGGCGAGTACAACCTGTTCCTGCACGGCACGCCCTACGCCATCGCTCCCGAGCAGCAGAAGCACATACCACTGCTGACCTGGTTCTCCGACAACTACAAAGAGGACTTCGGCGTCGATACCGACTGCCTGGCACGGCTCAGCGATGCCCCGCTGTCCCAGGACAACCTGTTCCACTCGATGCTTGGCCTGTTGCAGGTACATACCGAGCTCTACCAGCAGTCGCTGGACATGTTTGCCGGTTGCCGGCCTTGGCTGGCGGCCAAGCGCTGAAGCCCTGTGGGAGCGGGCAAGCCCGCGAACCCGGGCGAAGCCCGGGCCATACACCGTGTTGCCTTCATTCGTGGGCGCGCCCGCTCCCACAGGGTGGACTGCCCCCGAAAAGCGGGACAGTTTCACCCGCAGTGCCCGCGCCGTATATACTGCGCGCCAATGTTAGTGGGAGAGCCTTGTGGCCATCGAAATTCACTGGATCCGTGACGACCAGAGCCTGGCCGAACACTGCCGCGACTGGCACCAACTGCCCTTCGTCGCCGTCGACACCGAATTCATGCGGGTCGACACCTTTTACCCGAAAGCCGGGCTGATCCAGATCGGCGACGGCCAACGCGCCTTCCTGATCGACCCGCTGCTGATCGGCAACTGGCAACCCTTGGCCGACCTGCTGGAAGACAGCGGTGTGGTCAAGGTGCTGCACGCCTGCAGCGAAGACCTCGAAGTGCTGCTGCGCCTGACCGGCAAGCTGCCTCAGCCGCTGTTCGACACTCAGCTGGCCGCCGGTTACCTGAACCTGGGCTTCTCCATGGGCTATTCGCGCCTGGTGCAGGAAGTGCTGGGCATCGAATTGCCCAAAGGCGAAACCCGCTCCGACTGGCTGCAACGCCCGCTCTCGGAAACCCAGGTCAGCTACGCTGCCGAAGATGCCGTGCACCTGGCCGAGCTTTTCACCGTGCTGCGCCCGCGGCTGAGTGACGACAAGTATGCCTGGGTGCTGGAAGACGGCGCCGAGCTGGTGGCTGCGTTGCGCCGTGAAGTCGAGCCCGAAAGCCTGTACCGCGACGTCAAGCTGGCCTGGAAGCTGGCGCCTCAACAACTGGCAGTGCTACGTGAGCTGTGCGCCTGGCGCGAACGCGAAGCGCGCAACCGCGATGTGCCGCGTAATCGTATCCTCAAGGAGCACTCGCTCTGGCCCATGGCCAAAAGCCAGCCGAACAACCTGTCGGCCTTGGCCAAGATCGACGAGATGCACCCGCGCACCATTCGTCAGGACGGTGAGTTCCTCATCCAGCTGATCAAGCGCGCCGCCAGCCTGCCTGCCGAGCAATGGCCTGCGCCCTTGCCCGAGCCGCTGCCGATCGAGGCTGCTGGCCTTCTCAAGCAGCTGCGTGCCATCGGCCAGGCCGAAGGCGAGCGCCTGGGGATTGCACCCGAGCTGATGCTGCGCAAGAAAGCCCTGGAGGCGCTGCTCAAGAGCGGATACCCCAATGGCCCTTATCAACTGCCCGATTCGCTGCGCGGCTGGCGCCGTGAGCGCATGGGCCAGGCCCTGCTGGACAACCTGGCAGGTGCCGGAGAAACCCGATGAAACGCATTTGCTCGATCTACAAGAGCCCACGCAAGAACGAAATGTACCTGTACGTACTCAAGGCTGACGGCCTGGAACGCGTGCCTGAAGGCCTGCTGCCGTTCTTCGGCACCCCCGTGCACGCTTTCGACCTGGTGCTTACCCCTGAGCGCAAACTGGCCCGCGAGGACATCACCAAGGTGCTGGAGAACCTCGAAAGCCAAGGCTACCACCTGCAGATGCCGCCGCTGGAAGATGAGTACATCGAGCACCTGCCCGAAGAGCTGCTGCGCCGCAACGACCCCGTCTGACCATGCGCGTACTGATCGCTGAGCATGACCATGCTCGATACGCCGGGCTTTTGCGCGCAGCCGCGCCTGACGTGGACGTTGTGACCAGCGGCGACTCTGCCGAACTGGCCCGCCAGGCACCGCAGTGCCCGGTGTGGCTGGGCCAGCCGGACTTGCTGGCCAGTCTGCTGCGCCAAGGCCACAAGCCGGGCTGGATACAGTCGACATGGGCCGGTATCACGCCGTTGCTGGCCGACGGCCTGCCGCGTGATTACCGCCTGAGCCGCGCAGTTGGCATATTTGGTCAGGTGATGGCCGAGTACATGCTCACCTATATGCTAGGCCATGAGCGTGAGGTGCTGTCGCGCCTGGTCAGCCAGGTCGAGCGGCGCTGGGATGACCGCCCGGGGCGCAGCCTGGAAGGGCGCAAGGTCCTCATTGTGGGTGCAGGCGACATTGGTCAGCGTGTGGCCGAGTTCCTGCAGCCGTTTGGTGTGGAGCTGTACGGGGTTGCCAGCAGCGCCCGTGAACAGGCCCCGTTCGTCCAGGTGGCGGCGCTGGCCGACCTGCCGCGCATGGTCGGCCAGGTCGACTATGTGCTGAACCTGCTGCCGGATACCCCGGCGACTCATGACCTGTATGACGCCGCGCTGTTCAAGTGCTTCCAGCCCTCGGCCTTGTTCATCAATGCCGGGCGTGGTGTGGCGGTGGTCGATGCCGACCTGGTCGAGGCGTTGAAAGAGGGCCATCTGGCCGGTGCCGTGATCGATGTGTGCCGCCAGGAGCCGTTGCCCAAGCAACACCCGTTCTGGACCGCCTGGGGCTTGCTGCTGACCGGGCACAGCTCGGCGCCCACCTCGCCGACAGCGATGGTGCGCTTGTTTGTCGAGAATGTGCGGGCTTATGAAGCGGGGCAGGGGTTGCGGGGTGAAGTCGATTTCGCCCGGGGCTACTGATCGCTGTGGCCTGTATCGGCCTCTTCGCGGGTAAACCCGCTCCAGCACAGGGTGGTGATACCCCCCGTAGGAGCGGGCTTGCCCGCGAAGAGGCCAGCACTGCCAACACAAACCTTACAGGCTGAAATCGCCTTCAGCAGCCAGCTCGCTCAGCGGCTTGCGCGGGCTCGGCACTTCACGCGCCTGCAGGGCTTCATCCAGGCTGGCCTTGTCCCCCAGCTTGCCGATCGCCACCATGGCATGCAGTACGTAACCCTCGGGAATCTTCAGTTCCTGACGTGCCAGGTCCTGATCGAAGCCGGCCATGCCATGGGTATGCCAGCCGCTGATGCTGGCCTGCAGGGCCAGGTGCCCCCAGGCAGAGCCCGTGTCGAAGGTGTGCCACAGCGCCGGTTTTTCTTCCGTAGCGCCCGGGGCCGCGAACGTGGTCTTGGAAATGACCAGCACCAGCGCCGACGCCTGTTGCGCCCAGCTGCGATTGAAGGGCACCAGCAGGCTCAGGTAACGCTCCCAGTTCGGCGTGTCGCGGCGGGCATACAGGAAGCGCCAAGGCTGCGAGTTATAGGCCGAAGGTGCCCAGCGGGCGGCTTCGAGGAAGCTCAGCAGGGTTTCTTCGCTGATCGGCTCGGCGGTGAAGGCGCGTGGCGACCAGCGGTTGATGAACTGCTCGTTGATGGCGTAATCGGCAATGCGGGTGTTGGCGCTCATGGCGGCTCCTGCAAACGGACGGGAAAAGCGCACGCTACTGCGTGCCGTCGCGACTGACAAGCGGTCTGGCTTTGCCGAAGGCCAGGCTCTAGACTGGCGCCGCCGCGCGCCGTGGCCCCCAAGATGAAGGCAGGAACCCTGTGTGATGATCGCTGAAAACGCGCCGTTCTGGCGGCGCAAGACCCTCGAAGAGCTCAGCCAGCAAGAGTGGGAATCGCTGTGCGATGGCTGCGGCCTGTGCTGCCTGCAAAAGCTCGAGGACGAAGACGACAACAGCGTCTATTACACGCGCATCGCCTGCAAATTGCTGGACCTGAATACCTGCCAGTGCAGCGACTACCCCAACCGCTTCGCCCAAGTGCCAGACTGCATCCAGCTCACCCCGGGCAAGGCCGACCAGTTCAAGTGGCTGCCGAGTACCTGCGGTTACCGCCTGGTCAGTGAGGGCAAGGACTTGCCGGCCTGGCATCACCTGGTCTGTGGCGACCGGCAACAGGTTCATGAACAGCGCATTTCCCAGTCGGGGCGTATGCTCAGTGAACACGATGTGCACGAAGACGACTGGGAAGACCACCTGATCTTTCGCGCCAGCTGACCGGCGCGGCCCGCTGCCTCGGGGAAACAAGGAGTTTCTGTATGCGTTGCCACCTGATGTTGCTGTTGGGCCTGATGGCCAGTTCGCCGGCCTGGGCGAAAAAGGTCGACCTCGACTACCAGGTGCGCTTGCTGCCTGCCAGCGGTCAGGCCGAGGTCCGCGTGACATTGGCCGAAGGCAGCGCCGTGCGCAGCCTGGACTTCGACCTGGGCAAGGCTGGGGCCTACAGCGGCTTCCAGGCTGATGGGCAATGGCAGCTGAAGGGGCAACGTGGTATCTGGCAGCCAGCGGCCGGCAAGACCAGCCTCAGCTACCGTGTGCAGCTGGACCAGAAACTGGCCAGCGGCGCCTATTCATCACGCATCACTCCGCACTGGGCACTGTTCCTCGGCGACCAGCTGATACCCCCTGCGCGCCTCGACCAGCAGGATGGTACCGAGCTGGTGGCGCGCCTGGCTTTCGACCTGCCCGAGGGCTGGAAGAGCATCGAAACGTCCTGGCCGCGCATCGGCAAGGGGAAGTTTCGCATCGACAACGTGTCGCGCCTGTTCGATCGCCCGACCGGCTGGATGCTTGCCGGCGACCTGGGCAGCCGCCGCGCCCGCCTGGGCGAGACCGAAGTGACCGTGGCCGCGCCGGTGGGGCAGGGCATGCGGCGCATGGACAGCCTGACCTTGCTCACATTCGTCTGGCCACAACTACAAGCTGTGTTCCCGCGTAACCCGCCCAAGCTGCTGTTGGTCGGGGCGCGTGACGGCATGTGGCGAGGGGCTATGGCTGCGCAGGGCTCGTTGTACCTGAACAGTGCCCGGCCCATGGTCAGCGAAAACGGCAATAGCCCGTTGCTGCGCGAATTGGTGCAACTGTTCGCGCAGATTCACGGGCGTGACGGCAGTGACTGGCTGGTAGAGAGCCTGACCGATTATTACGCCAACGAGTTGCTACGCCGCTCGGGCGGGATGAGTGATGACCGCTACCAGGTCTGGCAGGCGCGTCTGAGCAAGCAGGGCGCCAAGGTCAACCGGCTCAAGGGTGAACGCGCAAGCCCGGCCCAGGTGGCCCGCGGCGTGATGCTGTTGCAGGCGCTGGACAAGGAAATCCGCATTCACACCCAGGCCAAACGTTCGTTGGATGATGTGGTACGTGGGCTGATGCGCCTGCCCAGCGTCAGTACCGAAGACTTCGTGCAGATCAGCGAGAACGTGCTGGGGCGGCGTTCCGATGTGCTGCAGAGCAAGGTGCTGCACTAGGCATCCCTGCGCCTGACAATCGGCAGGGCGGCATCGTCTGCAAGTCGCATTTCAAGCGTATCAAGTCGTACCTGGAATACACCGCGGAGCAGAAACTCAGCATTGTTCACGGGGCGAAACCGAGGAGGGGGAGCGTGCAGCCAACCATCGTCGGCAACGTAGATTGCGACAACCCATGGTTTGTCGAGGCAATGTTCGGCCCGGTTTCGGTGCTGTTCTGACGGAGCTCAGCACTCGGTCGCCCTGTGTTGGCAGGTCTATCCTGTTGCCGCAGTGGCGGCCTTTCTATTTGAACTTGGGCCCCGAACGGGTATTCAGCCCCTTGGCCATGCGGTCATACAGCACCACATTCACCGTCGCCGCCAGGTTCATGCAGCCCTCGGTCGGGATGTAGATGGTCTCTTCACACCATCCCCGCACGTCTTCGCTCAACGAGCCGTCCTCTGGCCCGAAGATGTAAATGGCCCGGTCCGGATGGGTGTAATCCGGCAATGGCCGCGCACCCTCTACCAGTTCCACCGCCACGGGCGTGCAGCCCAGCGGAATAATGCGCTGCAGGTCGTCGATGCCGATCAGCGGGATGTCGTAGTGCACGCGCTTGGTGTCGGTGACGAAGTCACGCGCGCGTTCATAGCGTTTGCCCGTGTAGAACACCGAATTGACGCCATAGCAGCCCGCGGCGCGCATCACAGAGCCGACGTTTTCTGCCGACTTGGGGTTGAACAGGCCGATGCAGCTGTATCGTTTGTTTGCCACGTACCGGGGCCCTTCGCGAAAAAAGCGCGATTATACGGGCTGCCCGGTAACAGCGGGGGGCGAATCGATGGTCAGTCTTTCTTCAGCATGCCCGCCAGCCCGGCAAACGGGTTGTGCGTAGCCTTGGCAATGCTCGGGGTGCTGGTGGAGCCTTCGCTGAAGTACTGCTGGTCGGTGTAGCGCGAGTGCTCGTTGTCGTGGCAGTACAGGCACAGCAGCTCCCAGTTGGAGCCGTCCTGAGGATTGTTGTCGTGGTTGTGGTCACGGTGATGCACGGTCAGCTCGCTCAGGCGCTTGCCAGCGAACTCGCGGGCGCAGCGGCCGCATACGTGCGGGTACATTCTCAGGGCCTTGTCGCGGTAGCCCATTTCCTTGTCGCGCTTGGCATCGGCCAGGATGCGGTCGAGGCGCGCGGTAGCGGCGGCAGAAGAGGTGGAGCTCATGGTGTTTCCTTTGTTCTGATCAGGCAGGTGACGGTTATGCCATTGAGTCTAGCGCGCTTGCAGGTCAGGCGGACAGGCGAAAGCGTTGATTTAGGCGTAGCCTGTAGAAAGGTTCCCGACAGGAGGTTGCTGATGTTTCACGCGATCCTCGCCGCGCTGTTGATGGCTGGCCTGCCCCTGGCAGAAGCTGCCAGCCCGCCACCCAGGCTCACGCCGCCAGTACCCGGCGCGCCCGGTACGCCTACGCCTACGCCATACCCGCAGATTACCCCGAGCACACCGCCCAAGGCTTATGACAGCCAGCCGGGGGCGCCCTTGTTGCCGCCGATGCCAGTGCCCGGCCCGCCGAAGGACCAGCCATTGCCCGGGTTGCGACAGGACCCGCCGAAGCCGCCGGCCCAGAATGATTGAGCATGAGCGGCCCACGCCGTCATCATGTTGGAGCAACTGTCTTGCTCAATTTCTGAAGCTGGCGCGTGTGGGAGCGGGCTTGCCCGCGAACACGGGCGAAGCCCGTGCCATCCACCACGGTGTTGGCTTCGCGGGCTTGCCCGCTCCCACAGCGATCGCGGGGGTGCTCAAACCTGAGTTTAGGCAATACCCAGCTCGCCAAACACGAACGCATACTCCAGGGCCACATCCTTCAACCCCTGGTACCGCCCGCTCATCCCGCCATGCCCAGCCCCCATCTCGGTCTTGAGCAGCAGCAGGTTGCTGTCGGTCTTGAGTGTGCGCAACTTCGCCACCCATTTGGCTGCCTCCCAATACTGCACGCGGCTGTCGTTGTAGCCCGCCACCACCAGCATCGCCGGGTAGGCCTGCGCTTTCAGGTTCTCGTACGGCGCATAAGCCTTGATCCGTTCATACACCTCCGGCTCCTCAGGGTTGCCCCATTCGTCGTACTCGGTCACGGTCAGCGGCAGCTCCGGGTCGAGCATGGTGTTGAGCACGTCGACGAACGGCACTTCGGCAATGGCGCAGCGGAACAGCTCCGGGCGCAGGTTGAGCACCGCGCCGATCAGCAGGCCGCCAGCGCTGCCACCACTGATGGCCAGGCGGTCGGCGGCCGTCACGCCCTGGCTGATCAGGTGCTCGGCGCAGGCGATGAAGTCGCTGAACGTGTTGTGCTTGTACTCCTGCTTGCCGGCACGGTACCAGGCCTCCCCCAGTTCACCACCACCTCGCACATGGGCGATGGCAAAGGCCACGCCGCGCTCCAGCAGGCTCAGGCGCGCATGTGAGAACCAGGGGTCGAGGCTTTCGCCATAGGCGCCATAGCCGTACAGGTACAGTGGCACGGTCTTGCCCAGGTCCTGGCGGCGGCGTACCAGGCTGATCGGCACCTGGGTGCCATCCGCTGCGGTTGCCCACAGGCGCTCACTGACATAGTCATCGGCATCGAATGCACCGAGCACCGGGGTTTGCTTGAGCACCACCTGGGCGCCCGTGGGCAACGTCAGTTGGCGCACCTGGGCCGGGCGGTTGAGCGCTTCGTAGCGCAAGCGTATGCGAGTGCTGGCAAATTCCAGGCTGTCCTGCACGTACAGGCTGTAGGCGGCGTCTGGCAGTTCGACGCGGTAGGCCGGCAAGCCCTGCGGGCGGACTTCGATGATCGGCAGGCCGCCTTCGCGCAGGCTCAGGGTGAGGGCGCCGGCGTTCAGGCTAAGGCCTTCGAGCATGACCGCGTCGCGGTGCGCCACCAGCACCTGCCACTGTTCGCGGCTTGGCACTGGCGCGGCTGGCGCGTGGTACAGGGCGAAGTTGATGCCATCCTGGTTGGTGCGGATGAACCAGCGCCACTGGCCGTCGAGTTGGCCGTGGTCGGGGAAGTATTCGTGGCCTTCGACGCGCGGCGCCAGGCAGGTGAACGGCGCCTGCGGGGTGTCGGCGTCCAGCACCCAGGCCTCGCTGGTGGTCTTGCTGTTCAGCAGCAGCACCAGCTGACGCTCGGAACTGGTGCGGTAGCAGTGCAGGAAGAAACGCCCGTCTGGCTCTTCGAACACGGTGTGCGCGGCGTCGGTGCCCAAGGTGTGGCGACGCAGGCGCCATGGGCGGTGGGTGTCGTCCAGCTCAGCGAAGAATAGCGTCTGGCTGTCGTTGGCCCAGGTCAGGCTACCGTCGCAGTCGTCGAAAGGCAGGGTAGTGACACGGCCACTGGCCAGGTCTTTGACGTACAGGGTATAGATTTCGTCGCCGCTGGTGTCGAGGCTATAGGCCAGCAGGCGGTGGTCGGGGCTGATGTTGAACGCGCCGAGGGAGAGGAAACCGCCGTTGGCCAGGACGTTGGGGTCGAGCAGCAGTTGCTCCTGGCTTTCATCGACGGTGTTCGAGTCGTCGGCCGGGCGTGGGCAGCGGTAGTGACGCGGGTATTCGTCGCCGGCGGTGGTACGGGTGTAGTACAGGTAGGGGCCCCAGGGCGCCGGCAACGAGAGGTCGGTCTCCAGGATGCGGCCTTTGATCTCTTCGAACAGATGCTCACGCAACGGTGCCTGGTCGGCCAGGCAGGCTTCCTGGTAGGCGTTTTCAGCGTGCAGGTAAGCGAGTACCTCGGGGGTATCGCGCTGTTGCAACCAGGCATACGGGTCGGTGGCCTGGTCGGCTTGGGCAATCGGGGGTTGGGGCTTGGTTGGCATTGAAGGTCTCTTGATTGGCGTTGCCTGTGCCGGCCTCTTCGCGGGTAAACCCGCTCCTACAGGGATCGCACCGAGGTCGGAGCGGGTTTACCCGCGAATAAGCCGGCACAGGCAAACACTGTCTGCGCCCGGAAAAGTGTTTATCATAGGCATCTCTTTGCCTGGCTTGCACGAACACCATGACCGAGAACGACTACACCTTCGCCTGGGGCTTGTACGCAGTAGCCGCCTTAGGGTGCCTGCTGGTGGGCTTCAAGCTCACCGGCTGGATGTGGCGCTGGCTGCGCGAACCGCTACGGGTGGTGCTGGCGGTGCTGCTGCTGACCCCGACCATCGTCGACCCGGTCAAGGACAGCTTCGCCCCTGCAATCGCCATCACTGCGCTGGATGTCGCTTTCAAGGTCGGCAACAACGCCTGGCGCGCTGTGTCCGACTTCGCCATGTACGGCATGATCGCCTTCGGCCTGTACTTCCTCTTCGTGCTGCTGCGCTGGCCGCTGGAAAAGCGCGCGCACGCACGCCGTGAGCAGGCCGAAGCCGCCGCCAGGCGTCAGCAGGCCGAGGATGACCAGCTCGGCACCCAGGCGCCGCTGGCTGCCGAGCGCAGCGACCGTTACCGTGACGACTTGCCGCCAGCCGCTACGCGTGGCGCAGGCCGGGTCGAGCCTCGTCTGTAAACGGAGACACGCCTATGTGCGAACTGCTGGGCATGAGTGCCAACGTCCCTACCGACATCGTTTTCAGCTTCACCGGCCTGATGCAGCGGGGCGGGCGAACCGGCCCGCACCGTGACGGCTGGGGGATAGGCTTTTACGAAGGCCGCGGCCTGCGCCTGTTCCAGGACCCGGCCGCGAGCAGCGAGTCGGAAGTGGCCAACCTCGTGCAGCGCTACCCGATCAAAAGCGAAGTGGTGATCGGTCATATCCGTCAGGCCAACGTCGGCAGGGTGTGCCTGTCCAACACCCACCCGTTCGTACGGGAAATGTGGGGCCGCAACTGGTGCTTCGCGCACAACGGCCAGCTGGGTGACTTCAAGGGCCTGGCCAGTTTCTACCGGCCAGTGGGCGACACCGACAGCGAAGCGGCCTTCTGCGACTTGCTCAACCGCATCCGCAGCGCCTTCCCCGAACCGGTGCCGGTGGAGCAGCTGCTGCCCGTGTTGGTCGAAGCCTGTGCCGGCTATCGTGGTCAGGGCGTGTTCAACTGCATGCTCAGCGACGGCGACTGGCTGTTCTGCTTTTGCTCGACCAAGCTGGTGCACATTACCCGCCGTGCGCCATTCGGTGCCGCACGGTTGAAGGATGTCGACCTGATCGTCGATTTTCATACCGAAACCACCCCCAACGACGTGGTCACGGTGATTGCCACCGAGGCCCTGACCGAGAACGAGACCTGGCACCGCTACGCGCCGGGTCAGTGGGCCCTGTGGCGGCACGGCGAGTGCGTGGCGCACGGCCAGAGCTAAGGACGCTGCATGTTCAGAAGTTACCTGCGATTGCTGTTGTTCACCTTCGGCCTGCTGGCCGGTATCCAGGTCCCGGGGCTGGTCAAGGACTATAGCCAGCGGGTCGAGGCGCACCTGTTCGAATCGCGCGAGGCGCTCGATGGGTTCCGGCAAACGGCCGAGCGCTTTTTCAAGGGCGACTTGCAGGCGCTGTTGCAGCACTACCGCAGCAGCGACGACCCGGTGTTCAACAGTGATGCCAACAGCATCGAAAGCCTGATGATCCGCAACGAACTGCTGGAAAACGAATGGCAGGTGCTGCAAGGGTCATGGGCCGAGCGTACCTGGCATGTGCTGGTACAGGCCGACCCGCAGTTGCGTGAAGAAACCCTCAATGGCTACAGCTACCAGATTCTGCTGGTACCCGAGGCGATTGGCTGGGGTGTGGGTGCCGGGTTTGTGCTGGCCTTTGTGGTCGAAAGCCTGTTGTTGGGGATTGGCTGGCTGATCCTGGGCGGGCGGCGCAGGGTGGTGAAAGAGAGCTGGCGCTAAGTTTTGCTGTACCTGTAGCGGCCCTTTC